>CAIYYV010000096.1 GCA_903930425.1 Akkermansiaceae bacterium
ACTGCTGGGTTTCCGCGATGATTATCCGGCGCTCGTGGCTCCCGGTCTTCGCGAGGCCACCGGGAAGCTGGCTCCGCACTGTTTGCTGTTCGATGAGTTTATCGCCCGCGAAGCCAAAGTCGGCCGGATTGACCGCTCGGTTTTCACGCGTGATGCGCTCACCATTCACGTGCACGGCCATTGCCATCAAAAGGCTCTATCAGCCATCACGTCCACCCTTGAGATGCTTTCTCTACCAGAAAACTTCACAGTGCGGGAGATCCCGTCAGGTTGCTGTGGCATGGCCGGTTCCTTCGGTTATGAAAGCGAGCACTATGAAATCTCCATGAAAATTGGTGAATTGGTGCTGTTTCCCTTTGCCCGCATGTTGGATCCTTCGGCGGTCATCGCCGCCAGCGGAACCAGTTGCCGCCACCAGATTCACGATGGCGCCAAGCGCCTTGCACTGCATCCGGCAAGAATCCTTCGCAATGCACTTTCACATCACTCACTATGAAAAACAACAACTACCCTAAAATAGGCATTCGGCCAACCATCGATGGTCGCCTCGGCGGCGTCCGCGAATCACTGGAGCAACGCACCCTGCAACAAGCCAAGGCTGTGGCCGAACTGATTGCCGGCAAACTTCGTTATCCCGATGGCACACCCGTCGAGTGCGTGATCGCGGATACCTGCATTGGCGGTGTCAGCGAAGCCGCCGCTTGTGCCGCGAAATTCAAGCTCTCGAATGTCGGCGTTTCCCTAACAGTCACTGCCTGCTGGTGTTATGGATCGGAGACCATGGATATGGATCCGCACACACCGAAAGCGGTCTGGGGATTCAACGGCACCGAGCGTCCTGGCGCGGTCTATCTGGCAGCGGTGCTAGCCGGACACACCCAAAAAGGCCTACCCGCTTTCGGGATTTACGGCAAGGACGTGCAGGCATCCAGTGACACTGAAATCCCTGCCGATGTGGTGGAGAAGCTCCTCTGCTTCGCCCGGTGCGGGCTTGCCGTGGCGCTCATGCGGGGCAAGAGTTATCTCTCGATGGGTGGCACCTCGATGGGAATCGCCGGTTCGGTGTTAGACTCAAAACTCTGGGAAAAATGGTTCGACATGCGTGTCAACGCCATCGACATGACCGAAATCGCCGGGCGCATGCGCAAGGGGCAATATGACCTGGCCGAGTATCAAAAAGCCCTCGCTTGGGTGAAAGCCAACTGCCCGGAAGGCAAGGACTGCAATTCGCCTGAAACCACCCGGTCGCGCGAACAACTCGACAGCGAGTGGGAGGACAGCGTGAAGATGGCATTGATCAGTCGCGACCTGATGGTGGGGAATCCTAAACTCGCTGAGATGGGATTGGGTGAACAAGCACACGGTTACAATGCGATCGCCGCCGGTTTCCAAGGCCAGCGCCAATGGACCGACCACTATCCGAACGGTGACTTTCACGAAGCCATCCTCAACTCCAGTTTCGATTGGAACGGCAAACGCGCGCCTTACATCGTCGCCACCGAAAACGACGCGCTCAATGGCGCAGGCATGCTTTTCGGCGCCCTGCTCACCCACAGCGCCCAGATTTTTGCCGACCTCCGCACGTATTGGAGTGTCGATGCGATTGAGACCGCCAGCGGGAAGAAAATCAAGCACCCGCTTGTCAGTGACGGCATCCTCCACTTGATCAACTCTGGACCTGCGGCGCTCGACGGCACCGGCGAGCAATCCGATGCCAGTGGCAAGCCCACCATGAAGCCGTTCTGGGAAATCTCGGATGCCGAGGTGGAAAAATGCCTTCAAGCCACCACGTGGCACCCCTCGGTTACCGAGTATTTTCCTGGAGGAGGTTGGAGCACCCGTTACCGCACCCGTGGCGGCATGCCCGCCACGATGATCCGCCTCAACCTAGTCGATGGCCTCGGCCCCGTCTTGCAGGTTGCCGAAGGCCACACCATCGACCTTCCCGATGAGGTGCATGACGCGCTTGACCAACGCACGAATCCCACTTGGCCAACCACTTGGTTCACGCCAATTCTAACAGGTCGTGGCGCTTTCACCAGCACCTACGAGGTGATGAACCAATGGGGAGCCAACCACTGCGTCATGACCTGCGGCCATGTCGGGCACCTCTATCTCACACTCGCGTCCATGCTGCGCATTCCCGTTTACATGCACAACGTCAGTGAGGATCGCATCTTCCGCCCGAGCGCCTGGCGATGCTTCGGCACGGCGGATCTGGAAGGAGCGGATTTCCGCGCCTGTGCGAACTATGGCCCGCTCTATGGCAAGGTATAGGCACCGCGATAAGCAATAGCATGAGTGCGTTCTAACACCCAACCAAATAGAAATGAACAAGATCTCCAGTCATTTCGTTGCATTTGCCGTGATGGCAGGATGCGCGTGCAGTTCTGCCGTCACCATCGATGTGTATTTGTTAGGCGGTCAATCGAATGCCTCGGGCCGCGGCGTGAAAAACCAGTTTGCACCATGCTATCTTGAGTTTTATGAGAGTTTTCGAGGTGCGCGCGCTATTCCTGAAGATCAGCGGATTCTGGGTGTCGGAAGATCCGACGCGGGTCCGATCAAGCTGGGCTACACGGGTTTTGGAATGTGCGATGGCGGCAACGGTCCTGAAATTGCTGCCGGTTACGTTTTGAACGAGTGGTATCAAAAAGACCCGGCCTTGAAGAGCCGGCGTATTTGCATCATCAAACACACGAAGGGCGGCACCAGCCTGTCAGGCGGGTGGAAGCCCAATGGCACGCTCTCCATGGACGGCGACGGTCCGAACTTTCGGCTGTTTCAGGAGACTGTTTCCGGCGGCCTTCAGCGGCTTCGTGACGCGTATCCCACTGACACGATCCGCATCGCCGGAATGATGTGGCACCAGGGTGAAAGCGATGCCGGTGCCGGTGTGAGCACGCAGGACTATCAGAAACTGATGGTCCAGCTCATCGGCGAGGTCCGGGCCAAATACACCAGTGGCAAGGCCTTTCCTTTTGTGATCGGGCTCCTGTCGAAGGACGGCCGGATGACTCATGAACGGATCGTGGAAGCCCAGAAGGAGGCCGCCCGGCTCACGGCGAATGTGCGGGCCATCAGCACTGATGGCTTTGAAATGAATCCCGATAAACTGCATTACAGTGCGAAGGGTCAAGAGTCGCTTGGCAAAGCCTTTGCTGAAGCGTTGATTCAAATGGGCTGCACAAAAAGCGACTCACCCTGGGTCAAATCCGAATACCAGGAACCTTTGCGCCCCAGTGTGCACCTGTCATTCGATCAGAATCTGGAAACGGGCAGTCAGGCCGTTTATGCGGGCGAAGCCAAGTATTCCAAGGAGAAGAAATTTGGTGCGGCTTCCCTGCTGTTAGACGGCAGCTATGTGCTGGAAGCTAAGGATTTCAACGTTGTCTCTCGGGGCTCGGGGATTCCGCACACCATGGCATTTTGGTTCAAGCGTGCCGACAAGGATCAATCATCGCAAATCATCGGTCGCAAGCAACAGGACCGTCAACCGGCAACTCGCACATGGTATATCGAAATTACTAACGACGAGCGGTTGAACTGGCTCAGTTACCCCGACGGCGCCAAACTACGCAGCGCAAGCTTCGCGAATCTGCCTGTCGACGACACCGGTTGGCATCATTACGTTTTCATGGCCTGTGACCATGACGGCGATGGGGCGGTCAACAATATGGTGCTGTATGTGGACGGAAAGCTGTTAGGAACAACGGGCAAGCAGAATATCACAACCGGGTTTGCCGCTGAGGCGATCGGCGGCGATTCTGCGTTTCCCGCAGAACGTGCGAAGGGCTTGCTGGATGAGTTCTGGCTCATCCCTGCCGCGCTGACTGCAGACCAGATACAGGGGCTCTACAAAAACAACACCCTGCAATAACAAGATCTGCAGGCATCCCCTTGCCGTCGCCATTCAAGGGCTGTTCCATTCGCTGGCTTTGAGTTGGCAGTCTGGGCCTTCAAGCGGTCACTGCTTTTTCCTAACAGGTGATCCTTCGGCGGGCGTGTATTCGACGCGGAAAAGCCGCGTGCCGGTGATCCATTGCCATGCTTGGCCGAGGTTGATGCGGTCGCCGTTTTTGACGATCACTTTGCCAGTGAACAGGTCGGTCACCTTGGCCGGGCCGGGCAGGTTGATGGGTTGGCCATAGTGGGTTGAATGAATTGCGAGCAGCGACTGGTTTGCATAAACGATGTCGCGGCACATGTTCTCGGTGTAGATATGGCATTTGGCGTCGCGGAAAATCGCGCGGAACAACCAGGCGTTGTTAGGCGGAATCGGGAAATAGTAGGACGTCCAACCGTCGTGCTGTTTCATGGCGGCGGCGGGCTGTCCATCCGGCCAATTGGCGATCACCAGAGCATCCGGGTCGTCGATGATCAGGCGCGGAGAGACAATGGCACCACTGCCGAAGACGACTTGTCCCACCGCCTCGCGCATGCAGGGCAGATTGGAATCATTGACTTGAAAACGTGCGGCCGCACGGGTGGCGGAGAGTTTCAGGCGGATGCCGCAGGTGCGCGACGCGGCAGTGGCGTCGAGTTTGCCGCCGGCGACGAGGCCGGGATAACCGACAAAGATGAGGGCGCGGCCATCGCTTTTGAGGGCATTGAGTCCTTTGAGTTGGCGTTCATCGAGCACCGTGGCATTGTGAAAATACAGCGCTCGGTAGCGTTGCAATTCGGGGCGGGCCAAGTCCTCGGTCATCCACCAATCGATCGGCGTGCCGGCTTTATACATTTCGCGGGTGGACATGTCGGCATTGAGATCAACCAGCGGCGGTTGCGGGTCGACGTCGAACATCCGCGTCAGCGAATGATAGGCCGGACTCACGGCACTGACAAAACCTGCCACCTGCGAGTTGCTCGACAAATCCCAATCCAGCGCCTGCAGCGAGATTTTTTGTTCCTGTTGGAAATCCTGTAGAATTTCGGGGCAGGAATACCAACCGCCGGTCATGTCGAACCACCACCACGCGGTGCCGCGGATCAAGCTCTGGGCGTAATCACGACGGAGCACGTCCACGGCGATTTGTTTGTTTTCGACCGCCCAGATATTCCACATGCCCGACCACAGTTGCGCGCCGTGAGCCGGATCGCGCTGGTCGCGCTGCATGTAAAACCGCAGCGGCGGTGCCTCGCCTGATAGATGCGTCCGGTTATCCAATTCATTGAAGACCAATTTGCCTGCGGCCTGGATGCTTTCGATCGGCAGGAGGAATGGAGCGGCCGCCCCCGGTTCGCGCACGTCGTAGCTTGGAAATGAGGTCAGGAAGTCGATTTCCGGGCTGTCTAACAGCCGGCGCAGCGCGAGGTGACCGTTGGTGGCCGCTGCGTTGACAAGGCCGGTCTGCCATAACAGATAGCCATAGAAGGCGCCAACGAGCCGACGGCCGCCAGTTTGTCGTTTCACTGCGGCGCACCAGTCTAGCAGATTATCGGCACCCATTTCTGAAAAGCAAAGATCGAAGTCGATCACCCGGGCGTCGAGTTCGGGGTCGCGCAACAGCGAGGGTTGCGAGCGCTTGCGATCGCGTTCGCAAGGGATCTGTGCGGCCGCTATCCACGGCTGATCCCCATACTTGCGTTTCAGCCATGCGCGGTAGTAGTCGGTTGCAGGCTGGCTGTAATCGCCGAGGCGGCCGGAGCCAGCCCCTGCATAAACCCACTCGCCACCATGCGCGTTCATCAGTGAATAACCGATGACACGCTTTCCGTATGGTGAGGCCTCGATGGCCCGCACCCATTCTGTTAGATATTCCGATGATTCTTTGATCCATTTAGTGGAGCCCATCGATGCCATGGGCTCCGGCCCATCGCTGTCGGCGTGTCGGGCGCATTCGTTAGGGTTGGCCTGCAGCCACCATGGCGGAGCAGCCATGTCGAGTCGTGCGACCAGCCAGAGGTCGGGGTTGAGTTTCGCCACGCGTTCAAGCGATTCCAGGTAAGGCGTAAAATCCCAGCGGCCCTGCCCCTGCCAATTCCCATTTCCGCCGACCAGCACGATACGGATGCCGGCGTTCACGCATTCCTTCAGGCTGCTAGGTGACTTGTCGTCATCCGCGCGCACTGGACCGAGATAGGCGATGCCCGGGATGGGTTTGCCATCGATCAGGATTGAGGTGCGGCCTAGGTGTTGGCCAAGGGTGGCACTGTGCTGCGCGAGTTGTGGCTCCTTCGCAGAGGCGGACTGCAAGCCCAAGCCGAGGCAGCAGATCCAAAAAACCGCCGTTGGCAGAATGAGGTGCAAGGTGTGCCGGGCGGAAATGTGTGTTGGCAAGGATTTCATAGGTGCGTGTTGTAGGATGGTTAGAAAAGCGGTGGCGTCAGCCGATGTTCACCGGTGAGTTGGACGCGGACGCGGCGTCCGAGAATCACACCGAAGCGGGCCTCGAAGGCCCGTTTGTTTTCTTGCAGTTCACGTTGCCATTTCCGGTGGCCCTCTTCGGAATCGTTGCCAGAAAAATGGAGTTCGCCTTGGTCGAAGCTCATGGGAGTGGCGGAAGTTGCATTCAAAAAAAAGGGACCGCCGTGCCGTCATTGGCGCTGTGAGCCACGTTCCGTAAACTCAATAAGTGGGATCGCCCAGAGGTTTCCTGTCTTCCCGAATCGGGTATGACATTGGCCAGAGGGTAATGACCCCGGTTCCTTCATATCGGTTCGGGCCAGCTACCAAAAAAAGACGTACACAGCAGTCGGAAGAAGACTAGCGCGCGCACTGCAGAGTGCAAACGAAAAGAAGAAAATTTCGCCGTGCGGGGAGGCGATGGATCATGCAGGAGCGCCGACGGCGCCGGGGATCGGTCCGGGATCTTCGGGCACGTCTTCCTCTGAAGTTTTTGGAGCGGGTTTTTTCTTAAACTCCTCTGGCACTGGTGGCGGTTTTGGAGCCGACGGCGGATTTTTCATTTCACCGAAGTCGATGATATCGCGGAGGTGTGAGGCGTCGAGAGTTTCAAATTCGAGCAAGGCTTTGGCGATGATTTCGACGGTTTCGCGGCCCTTGATGAGCACGCTCGTGGCGCTTGCGTAGGCTTCGTCGATGAGGCGTTTGATTTCCGAATCGATCATGCGGGCGGTTTCATCGGAATAATTGCGTGGGCGGGCCAACTCACGGGCGAGAAAAACAGGTCCGTCGCCATCGCCGTATTCGACCATGCCGAGTTGTTCGCTCATCCCCCATTCGCAGACCATGTGGCGGGCGAGTGCGGTGGCTTGGCGGATGTCACCGGAAGCTCCGTTCGAAACATCCTTGCTGTGGAAACCTTCGGCGATGCGGCCACCCATGGTGACAATCAGGTTGGCGAGAGCCTCTTTTTTCTGGGTTGAGTATTTATCGCCATCGGGCAGATACATGGTAGCACCGAGATAGGGCCCGCGTGGAATGATCGTCACCTTGTGGAGAGGGGTGGTATCGGGCAGCACCATGTTGAGGTAGGCGTGCCCGGCCTCATGCCAGGCGGTGCCGATTTTCTCCTTGTCGGACATGGCGAGGCTCCGGCGCTCACGGCCCCATCGGACTTTGTCGCGGGCTTCCTCCATTTCGTCGAGGGTGACGGCGGTGAGGCCGCGACGTGCAGCTAACAGAGCCGCCTCATTGACAAGGTTGGCGAGCTCCGCACCGGAAAATCCCGGCGTGCCCCGCGCAATTTTGGATAGATCCACCCCTGCGGCCAATTTGATTTTTTTGACATGGACGCGGAGGATTTCCTCGCGGCCGTTGACGTCGGGCAGGTTGATGGTGACTTGGCGGTCGAAGCGGCCGGGGCGGAGCAGTGCGGGGTCGAGCACATCGGGGCGGTTTGTGGCGGCGATGATGATGACGCCCTCTTGGGTATCAAAGCCGTCCATTTCGACGAGCAACTGGTTGAGTGTTTGTTCGCGTTCGTCATGGCCGCCGCCCATGCCGTGACCGCGGTGGCGGCCGACCGCGTCGATTTCGTCGATAAAAATCAGGCAGGGTGCGTGTTTTTTCCCTTGTTCAAACATGTCGCGAACGCGGGAGGCACCGACGCCGACGAACATTTCGACGAAATCCGAACCGGAGATTGAGAAGAATGGGACATCGGCCTCGCCGGCGATGGCGCGGGCTAACAGGGTTTTGCCGGTGCCGGGTGCGCCGACCATGAGCACGCCCTTGGGAATGGAGCCACCGAGTTTCTGGAACTTGCGGGGATCCCGCAGAAAATCGACAATTTCAAACAACTCCTCTTTCGCCTCCTGGATGCCGGCAACATCCTTGAAGGTGACTTTGTTGCGATCCATGGTGAGCAGGCGCGCCTTGCTTTTCCCAAAGGACATCGCGCCACGGCCGGCGGATTTCATTTGCTGACGGAACAGGAAGAATAAAATGCCGATGACTAACAGGAATGGGAGAAAGGTGAAAAGTGCGTTTTTGAGATAGTCCGTGGTGCGGTCATAACCG
>CAIYYV010000097.1 GCA_903930425.1 Akkermansiaceae bacterium
GAGGTGGATTCCATCAATGTCATAGCGGCGCACGACATCCATGATCACGCCCAATGCCCGCGACCGGGATTGCGGATTGGAGGGATCGCACCAAGTCATGGAGCCGTAGCGCTTGGTGGCATGGGGTGCGCTCCGTGAAAAATGATTCGCAGCGACGGCTTGCGTGTGGTTGCAAAGCGCGCGAAAAGGGTTGAACCAAGCATGCACCTCGATGCCGCGGGCATGGGCTTCCCGGAGGCAAAACGCGAGCGGGTCATAGCCCGGCGAGCGGCCCATGGTCCCGCTGAGCCAGGCGCTCCACGGTTCGATCGACGACTGATAGAGCGCATCGCATTGGGGCCTGACCTGAAACACGATTGCGTTCATTTTCAACTCCGCCAGTTTGTTGAGAATGGCACGGAGTTCAGCCTGTTGCGACTCGGCGCTGAGGCCCATGCGGCTCGGCCAATCGAGATTATAGACCGACGCGATCCACGCGGCGCGGAACTCGCGGGCGAGTGGTGGCGGGCGCTCCTCGCTAGGGCCGTAGGACTGGGCGCGGGCCAGCCCGTGAACGGCAAGAAATACGGATATCAGGCGAATCATGTGCGGAGACTGGCGCGGTTTCCTCCGATCCGCAAGGCTGCGGTAGCAGTGGACTAATGGAGACTCAAATAATCAATAAATTCCTTGCGCCCTTACTCTCTCATTAAAATGCTGTCGCCACTAGTCGTGAATCAATTGACAGGCATGCTTCAGATTTTTGTTTCGGCCGCGCAAAAAGTTTGGGTCACACTGACATCACAATGCCGATTCCAGGTCGTTTTTGGAGTGGCAGACGCCGATAAGCGAGAAAGACGATCCAGCAAACCAGCGCGGTGATGAGTGTGTGGCTGAGATAGTGGACCCCTTTGAGCATCTGATAGGCCCCCATCATTGATCCCACACCGAGACCGATGGTCAAGCCGATCCGACGCCCGCGGCGCGTGCCCGCCAAACCTGCGAGGGCCATCAATGCGAAGCCGCCGCTGGCGTGGCCGGCGGGGAAGCCGCGGCCACGGCGCTTCGGGCGATCGTTGTCCGGATAGGATTCTAACACTTTCACATAGGGCGCGTATCCGCCGTAACGGCGAATGGCGTCAGGTGTGAACACATTCGTGGTCGCCTTGCTGGTGGCGACGAGTGCGGGTGCCGTGGCGAGGGTTGCAAGGACGATCCATACATCGCGCCGTGGCCATGGTGGGAACGGCAAGCGATTGCGCCAGCGGGTGGGCAGGGACGCGAGGATGAGCAAGCCGATGGCGAGGGTCCAGATCAGCGCCTTTGGGCCTGTATAAAACAGCAGGCGGGGAACGGGAGACTTGGCGTTCACGAGCCATGCGCCGGTACTGAAGTTGTAGCAGTGGTCCTGCACCCATAAATCGATGCCAGTCATTTCGAAAAGCCCGAAAAGGGCTAGCAAAAGGGCAATCGATGGCCAGAGTGTGCGGTCCATGACTGGATGGTGTGGCAAAAAATGACCGGAGAATCAGTTATTAGACGGGCTTGGGGCGGGCGGATTTTTTTTCAATTTTCCTGTGCTGAACAACCATGACGCGCTCTGATAGAAAACCGTGGCATCGTGAACGAGCTTATCGGAGGCGATGCGATCGATCGGGGAAAAATCGCCCGTTATCATATTGCATGTATAGGATGAATGTTTGCGGTTTGGTTTCAGAATGGCGATGCCCTCGTCTCTCAGCAGGGCGATTTTCTGATAGTTGCTGACAAAAGTGCGTCCTGGCAGGGTGCCGGCGAATGGGGCGAGCAGGTCGTGGCCGTATCCAAGTGTTTGGTAGTTCCAGTTGAGCAATCCAAAAACGGTGGGCATGATGTCGATTTGGCTGCACAAAGTGGATACCATTTTAGCCGGCACGAGTGCCGGATTGTAGATCATGGCTGGGATGTGATATTTGGTGACGTCGATTTCGGATTTTCCGGCGCTGCTGGCGCAGTGGTCGGCGACGATGACAAACAAGGTATCATTGAACCACGGGCGTTTGCTGGCCTGCTCGATGAGATTGCCCACTGCCCAATCGGCATATTTCACCGCAGATTTGCGGTCATGGGAATGCATGTCAATGTGACCTTCCGGAAAATCGTATGGCCGGTGGTTGCTGGTGGTCATGCAGAAGAAATGGAACGGTCTGCCGGCTGCATGGTCGGCGTCGGCTTCCGCGAGTGTTTTGCGGAACAAGTCTTCATCGCAGGCGCCCCATGAGGTTTTGAAGGTGACGTCATTTTTTTCCCACGCCTTTATGTCCATGATTCGGCAGCCGGAAGTGGAAAAATACCGGTTCATGTAATCGAAGCGGCCGTTGCCACCATAAAGGAACGCGCAATCGTAGCCACGTGCGAGAAACGGCGTGAAGGTGGTGATGAGATTGATGCCTTCCGGGCGGTAGATGATTGACTGCCCGGGGGTGGGTGGCAGATTGAGTGTGAGAGCTTCAATGCCGCGCACGGTGCGGGTGCCGGTGGCATAAAGATTTTCAAAAAACACTGACTCCTTGGACAGGCGATCGAGATTGGGAGTGATGCCCGCTTTGTTGCCGTTGTGGCCCATGTAGTCGCCGCTCATGCTTTCCATGCAGACAACGATCACGTTCCATGGGTGTTCCGTTCCTCTGCCTTTGAGGCTGCGACGGAGGTCATTCGGCACCTGTGAGGTGGCGGGTTCATCGGCCGTGACCAGTTGTTGTTTGGCTTCCACGAGCGCCTCGTCCAGTGGCAGTTTAGCATACCACTTGTCATATTCGAGTTCCATTAGTTTGCCAGCCGCCAGAAACGACCAGCAGCCATTTTTTGCGATTTCGGTGTGGAATTGATTGGCAAAAACGGGGATGGACGATTGTTTGACGAACGCCACGACCAACGAGTAGACAGCGAGTCCCGTGATGAGCCATGCGCAGCGGTCTTTCCAACAGGTGATGCCGCCGATCGCCCATATGAACCAGCGTTTGCGGCTCATCTGCCAGGCGAGCATCCCCGCAATGGTGACAATGCCCGACAAGATCGGTATCATGGGATATGATTCCTTAATGTTACCGATGACTTCCGGGGTAAAAATCAGATAGTCCACGGCGATGAAATTGAAGCGTGCGCTGAACTCGTCCCAGAAGAACCACTCCGCCGTGGCGATGAAGATGAGAATGCCAATAAAGACGGTCATGAAAGACGCGATAAGAATTTTGCCTGGGAGGGATTTCAGTAGGCGGACTGGCGCGAGCACTCCTAACAGCAACCATGGGAAAGCTGCAAATGCCGCAGCTGCTGCGTCATACGCGATGCCGATGACGAGAGCTTGGGCAAGCGAGGCGTCGCAGGTGAGCTCATGCCAGGCCGTTGCCAAAAGGGCCCCTCGCGTCGCTAAGGAAAAAATGAAAAACAAGCAGAACGCGATGAGAGCGAATCGTGCGGGGGAGGAGCGAAAGAGAATGCGCAAGCGAGGCAAAAGCGAGTTCGGAAAAGCTGGCATGATGGGGTGGGCGGGTGTTCAGCGGTGAGTGGCGAGAGTGGTTGCCAGCACGTGGCCGAGCCACACGGCGACAAGGCAGAGGATGACGCTGGCTACGGTGTTGGCACCGGCATGAAGCCATTCCCCATCGCGTGCCAATGACAGGGTTTGTAGGCTGAAGGATGAAAAGGTGGTGTAGCCTCCGAGCACGCCGGTCATGAAAAACTGCCGCCCATGGCCACTCACAAACATCCGCCCTCCCGGTTCAGTGAGCGTGGCGAAAAATCCGATGCAAAACGAGCCGGTCACATTGACTAGCAGGGTGCCCCAAGGGAAGGTCTCACCGCAATGGTGCGCCACGAATCCGGAGAGCGCAAAGCGTGACAAGCCGCCCAGACCGCTTCCGAGTGCTACCAAAAAATAGAGATACATGCAGAAGTTTGGCTCATGATTCGCGGTTCAAATCCATTCACGCTAGCGTGCGCCAATGGCGACAGGGTGTGTCCAATACGGCGCGGAAGATGGCAGAAACTTTCCCTTTGACAACCCTTTCCTGAAAATTTTACGGCCCTATAAATCCCGATGAAGGGTCGGAATTTTTCCCATGAAAATGCGCTGCAAAACTCGTTGTGCCCCAGTCTGAAGGGGCGCTGACATCTTGTGAGCGTTAATCATTGCGCGAGCAAGCGAGATCTAACAGGCATTCCTTGCGCGATGCATCGCAGGCGGTGGACTAGACCTCGTCCTTTCCTTAAGGCTTATGAAACGTTCTTGCCTCCTGTCTGCTGTCTCTTTTTGTGTCATCTGGCCTCGAGGGGGATGAAGGAGCGCAGGGTTTCGCCGGTGTAGATTTGGCGGGGCCGGGAGATGCGGCTGTTCGGGTCCTCCATGACTTCCTTGTAGTTGGCGATCCA
>CAIYYV010000098.1 GCA_903930425.1 Akkermansiaceae bacterium
ATCCTCATGGGCGAAGTGCGCGACCTCGAGTCCGCCGAACTCGCCATCGAGGCCGCCGTCACCGGCCACAAGGTCCTCACCACCATCCACACCCCGCGCGCTTCCCAAATCATCGAACGCTTCGAACAACTCGGCGTCGAACGTTGGAAAATCGCCCAAACCCTCAAGGCCGCCTGCGCTCAACGCCTTGTCAAAATGCTCTGCCCCTATTGCAAGGAACCCTCCCCGGGCATCAGTGAATTGGACCGCAAAACCTATTGTCTCGACGAATCGTGGGCCACCGGCACCCTCTTCGTCGCCAAAGCCGGCGGCTGCCAGGAATGCCGCAACTCGGGCTACAGCGGCCGCACCGCCATCCTTGAAATCATCCCCATCACCCCGAAAGTCTCCGACATGCTCTCTAAGGGTGAAATGAGCCCCTACGAACTCGAAGTCAAAGTCGCCAACGAAGGCATCCTTCCCAACCTCCGGCGCAGCGGCCTGCGTCTGCTCCGCGACGGAAAAACCGATCTCGCCGCCGTAAGCAAAGTAATCGACATGACCTACACCGATGACTAACGACTCCACTGCTTCGAAAAACAGCCTGCTCGCCGCACCCAATGCACCCAAGGGCATCCTCGCTGCGCTCAACAAGCCCGGCAAAGTCAAGGAGTTCAAAAAAAAGGAACTCGTCGATTTGTTCCGAGGCCTCGGATCCATGCTGCGCGCACAGATCAACACCGCCGATGCTCTCAAATACTACAGCCACGGCCTGCCTAACAAACCCATGGTGGACGCGCTGCTGAGCATCCGCGAGGACATCAACTCGGGCATCAACGTGCACGAAGCGTTCCGCCGCACCCATCGCTTCAGCGAAACCGTCATCGGCCTCATCCAAGCCGGTTCCGATGCCGGCCAACTCCATCACGCATTCCAGTCGCTCGCTGGCCGTCTCAAAACCGAATTGTACTTCACCAAACAAATCAAAAAAGCCACCATCTCCCCGGGCGTCATCATCTGCGTCCTCATCGGCGCCTTCATCACCTCACAGGTCAAAATCGTCCCCCAAGTCGAGGAAATGCTCAGCGGCGTGGGCGCCAAGCCCGACGGCATGACGGCCATCTCCTTCAAGGTGAGCCACTTCACCCAGGCGGTCTGGCCGGTCTTCGTCCTGGGCATCATCGCCGTTGGCGTCACCATCGCGCGCTCCGCCCACGTGCGCAACCTTATCCTCGGCTTCGCCATGTCCAAATGGCGCCTCCTGCGCCTGCTCATCATGAGCCTGCGCCAAATGACCTTCATCTCCACCATCCGCCTGCTCCATTCTAACGGAATCAACCTCGCGAAATCCATCCGCGTTTCTGCTAACAGCGTGCGGAACACACCGTTCTACGACGAACTCCGCACCGCCGCCGATAAATACGAACACTCGGGCGTGCCCCTCTCCACCGCCTTCGCCAAATACACCTCGGTGGACGCCCAGGTCACCCACATGCTCGCCATCGGCGAAAAATCCGCATCCCTCGACTCCCAGCTCGAAATGCTTTCCGAAATGTATGAGGAGGATTC
>CAIYYV010000099.1 GCA_903930425.1 Akkermansiaceae bacterium
CGGCCTGGGCGATTGCCAAGGGAGCGGACGGTGGAATGCGTGACGCACAGTCGATGTTAGATCAACTCGTTGCCTTTTGTGGTGATTCTGTCAGCGAGGAAAGCGTGCTGGATGTGTTTGGTTTCACGTCCCGCGACAAGGTGGCCGCCCTCACTGACGCTCTGCTTGCGCGTGACACTCCATCGGCCCTCGCGCTGATTCAGAAGGAAGCGGAAAGCGGCAGGGAACTTTCCCAACTGCTTGGCGAGTTGATCGGCTGCCTGCGCGGTCTGCTGATTGCAAAGCTTGATTCGGCGGCCGATGGCGAAGGCATTCCCCCGGAGCTGTGGGAAAATCTGCGGGTGAAAGCAGACGGCTATCCGACTGACCGCATTTTGGCCGCGATCGATGTGTTTGCGGAAACCGAGAGTCGCATGAAGTGGGCGACTAACAAGCGTTTGCACTTTGAGTTGGGGGTGATTAAATCCATTCAATCACTTGGCGAGGCTCGCATCACTGATGTGTTGAAAGTGCTGATTCAAGGTGCGGACACACTCGCGCGTTCCGCGTCGCCTGAGACTATGGATTCGTCGCCGCCCACCCCAACGGCCGCAAGTTCCGCCACTGAAAACCCACCCGCACCGGTGACCCGTCCGGTGATCAAGGCCCGGGCATCCGGGTCATCCGAGGCTGCCGTCAAGCGCGCTCCGGCGTCTGAAGGATTCACCGCCTTTGACTCGCTCATTGCGGCCACGCCGGAGGCGAATGTGCCGACTGCCCAAGTGGAGCCGCCGCCGTGGAAGGACGAGCCGAAGCCGGTGGTGGTCGAGTGTCCGCCGGTAGAAGATCCTCTCTATCAGGACCCGCTGATTGAAGCCGCGCTCGAAACATTCGAGGGCAAGGTGATTTCCAGTTAGATGCCGAGGAAGTTTCGGATCAGTCGCAGTCCGGTGTCCTGGCTTTTTTCCGGGTGGAACTGGCAAGCGAAAAGGTTAGGCAATTCGATTGCAGCCGCGAATGAGTGGTCGCCATAACAGGTTTGTGCGGCGATGACCGAGGGATCATCCGGCACGGGAAAATACGAATGCACATAGTAGAAATACGGCTGTAAACCGAGGCCGGACCAGATTCCGGTGTCAGGATTGCGAGGCACTGCCGAGTTCCATCCCATGTGAGGGATCTTCAAGCCGGGAGACGGGAGGAAACGGCGGACGGTTCCGGGAACCATTCCGAGCCCGGGGACGCCGGGAGACTCCTCGCTGGAATCAAATAATATCTGATAGCCAAGACAGATTCCGAGGTAGGGTTTTCCAGCGTCCAGCCAATCACGGATGGCTGTTAGAAGTCCGCGGCTTGCGAGTTGCATCATGCAATCCCCGAACGAACCCACACCCGGAAGCACAAGATGGGTGGTGTCGACCAAGTTTTCGGGTGAGGCTGCGAGGGTGGGTTGCACACCGAGTTCGCACAGTGCGTTGGCGACACTGCGGAGATTGCCGGCACCGTAATCAATCAGGGAGACATTCACAGAGCGTCCTTGGTGCTAGGGATGCCCACCACACGCGGGTCGCGCTCACAGGCGTCGCGCAGAGCTCGGCCGAGTCCTTTGAAGATAGCCTCGGCGATGTGGTGTCCATCGCGGCCATAGAGCAGTTCGATATGGATATTGGCGCGCAGGTTGGAGGCCACGGCACGACAGAACTCCTCGACGAGTGAAAAAGGCATGTTAGGGGCCGACGGCATGCCTGCGGGGGCGCGGAATTCGAGATGCGGGCGGTTGCTGAGGTCGACCACGACGCGGGCGAGTGTTTCATCCATCGGGAGATAGGCGCAGCCGTAGCGGCGGATGCCGACCTTTGTGCCAAGCGCCTCGCGCAGGCAATCGCCAATGACAATGCCGGTATCCTCGATGCTATGATGAAAATCCACCGAGAGGTCACCCACGACTTTCAAACGAAGGTCAAAAAGCCCGTGTTTGGAAAACAGGGTGAGCATGTGGTCGAAAAACGGGATGCCGGTATCGATGGTCGAGGCACCGGTGCCATCGAGGTTGATCGATAGATCGATGGAAGTTTCTGCGGTATTGCGGCAGCGGGTAGCGGTACGGGATTTTGGCATGGGAAAGCGGGATAATCTGTTAGGAATCGGTTTCCCCGGGTGGCAAGGAGGTTTCGAGGGTGGCCAAGTAGCGTTCGGGCACCATGGCCGCTCTGAGGGCGGTGATCGCGCTGGTGATTTCGGCAGGGGCCGCCTTGTTTTGAATCAGGGTGATGAGGTCGCGATAGCCCTTGCCGGCATCCTGTAAGGGAGTGTTTTTGACGGTGGCCAAACGGGTGAGTTCCTGTTTCGAGGAATTGACGGTATCCTCCAAGGCCAACCTGCAAAACGGATGGACGGTGACCCACGGGATTCTGGTGTCTTTTTCCGTCTTGAAGCGAACTTCGAGTTCGGCGGCCTCCTCACGAATTGCGTTTTCGGTGATGCGGCGGTCGGCGACTGGCATGCGGAGCAAGCCAAGATTGCGATCCTTGACGCGAGCATCTAAGGTGCCGAGCAATTGGGCGGCGTCCGCTGAATAAGCCGCGAGCAATTGATAGATCTGCGGGACAAGGGCGATGTAGGCAGAAGTATTGCGGAAATCACGCTCAAATACGGAGAACGCACGCAAGGCCTGCAAAGATTGAAAGTCAGCGATAAGTCTGCGAATTTTTTTCTCCTGGATGCGGGCGTCGATATCATAGGCGTTAGCCTTATATTCCGTAGCGGGAATGATCTTGCCGTTGAGCTTGATCCCGCCTGCTAGAATTTCATTCACCTCTGACTTAAGGGTGGCCAGAATCTCTTTTGCATCATTGGATTTCGAACTCAGCCGGTAGTCGGTGAGAAACTTTTCCACGGCACGGATCCTTCGACCATATTCGTCCGTCGTCTGCAAATCCAGAGAGGGAGTCAATTTTTCGATTTGCTTGAACGCGATTTGTTCAGGAAGTTCGCGCTTGATTTTCTCGACGTCCGCCTTGGCGATCACGCGTTCATCCCTGATGCTTTTAGTGACATGCACCTCGAGCACATAGGTAGTCGAGTCCTCGCGCAGGATCGAACCCTCAATGGTGGAACCATCTTTCATGACAAAGACGTCTGAAGCGATGGAAAGCGTGCAGGCAATGCCAGAAAGCATGGCCACAATCGGATAGAGTTTCATGTGAATAAAAAAACGGGTGCCATGAGCGGCGCGCGCGGAGAGTTTCTCATTTCGAGAGAGAGGGCAAGACCGCTTCTTGCAGGGCCTCGGGAGTGGTGACGATTCGGCTTTCACCCGTGGAGAGGATGACTTTGACGGCACCCGGGGGCACCGCATCCTCAGGGCGGACGGGACGGCGTTGAATCACCCGCATCGGAAGTCGCTCAATAGCCAGTTTGAGAGCGGGAGAACTGTCGGCACTGCGGACAACATGCACCGAATACTGGCGCGCGAGCGTGGCGAGCAAGAGATCGGTGTGGAGAACCGGGCGTTCGAGCGCATAGACCGGCATGGGGGTGGCGAGTTCGCTGAAGCTGGCAACCAAGGGACGGCCGAGGGCGGCAAGACGGCACTCGGTCGATGAAACCAGCCCGCCGGTGGAATCGTCA
>CAIYYV010000100.1 GCA_903930425.1 Akkermansiaceae bacterium
CTCGAGAAATTCGCCTTCCTGCAGCAAAGGCTCACCGCCCGTGATGACCACCCGAGGGCAGTCAAACCCGAGGATACGCCGCGCCGCGTCTGCCGGATCCAACTCGATAGCGACGTCTGACTTCCGGTGCTTCGCATCTCCTGGCTGACCGTCTTTCTCGTGCACCCAGGGCGTGCCGTCAAAGTTCCAAGTCGTGTCGCTGTCACACCAGACACAGTGAAGATTGCAGCGCGATGCCCGGATGAAAACCGCAGGCAAACCGGCACTGAAGCCCTCGCCTTGGATCGAGTGAAAAATTTCCGGGTCTGAGCCGAGTTTCGCGAGAGTCATGGCCGCGCGCCCATCAAACACGAATGAACGCGGATGGACATTGATTTTTCTCCGCATTAACATCCGGCCCATGAGCATCATCACCGGCCGCGGAGATTCGGGCGAAACCGATTTATTGTTTGGAAGACGCATCGCCAAAACCTCGCTGCGCATCCAGGCACTCGGTGCCGTCGATGAATTGAACGCCGCCCTCGGCGTGGCCCGCGCCTCCGCCTCCCAAGCGGATTGGATCTCACTCATCGACTCCATCCAGGAACGCCTCGTCGGATTGATGGGCTGCCTCGCCACCCTGCCCGATGACCTCGCCCGCTATCAGGAACAAAAGTTTCCGGAAATCGGCGCGGCGGACACCGAGTGGATTGTGCAGCAGGCACATCTACTCGAAAGCCGCGGGGTTCGCTTCACCGATTGGGCACGACCCGGCGCCGAAGGCTCTCTGGCCCGCGCCCAGATGGATTTCGCACGCGCCGTCGCCCGCCGCGCGGAACGATGCGTGCTCGCCTTGCACGAATCCGGCGAACCGGTGCCGGAAAACGTGCGCCTGTTTTTCAACCGCGTGGCCGATCTGTTATGGATTCTCGCACGAGTCGAATGTGATTGAACGTTCCGATGATGACCCTCGTCTTCCGTCTCAATTACCACACGCTTCCCGGCCAGTCGCTGTGGTTGAAGCTCGCGACGCTGTTAGACGGGCGCGCCGTCCGCTTCCAGCAAGTGCTGCCACTGCAGTGGATCAACGACCAACAATGGGAAACCGTCTTGGACATCCAAGGAACCGTCCCCGTTCTCCTGGAATACTCGTATCAACTGCGCATGGAGGGGAATGGCGTCCGGCTCGATGAATGGGCCGGCCCGAGAACCGCCACCATCGACCCGTCCACACCGCAGACCTTGCTCCTGCGCGACACCTGGTGTTCCGCCGGCACGGTGGACTATGCCTTTGACACCCATGCGTTCAAAACACTGCTCCCGCCACGGGGACCATTCTCCCCACCCGTCACTCCGCCGGACGCAAACCACACGTTCCAACTCCGGATGACCGCCGTGCCGCCGGGGCTTGCGCCATGCCTGTTAGGAAACGCCGCTGAAATCGGTGGCTGGGATGTGCAACACGCGGTCCCCTTGCAGGAAATCGCCGCCAATGTCTGGCAAACCCATCTTTACCTCCCGACGGAGTTGAGCCTAGAATACAAATACGGTTTGTTCGACCCGGAATCACGGTCCGCAGTGAGTCTGGAAATCGGGGAAAACCGGTTGTTAGAGACCCGATCGCTTGCCGCACCCCAATGGACGACCCTCCACGACGAAGGATTTCGCAGGGACCCGTCCGACCTCTACCACGCGGCCGGCATCGCCATCCCCGTTTTTTCCCTCCGCAGTGAAAGGGGCCTCGGTGTAGGCGAGTTCGCGGATCTCAAACCACTGGCCGACTGGGCGGGCGGCGTCGGCTTCAAACTCATCCAAATCCTGCCGATCCATGACACCACGGCTGCTCACAACTGGTCGGATTCTTATCCCTACGCGGCTATCAGCGCATTCGCCCTTCACCCGATTTACCTCCGCATCGATGACCTCGGCTATCCCATGCCCGAGAATTTCACAAGCGATCTAACTGCTTGCCGGGCCCGCCTCAACACCTTGGAGCACGTCGATTATGTGGAAGTGATGCAAACCAAAACCCGGCTGACCCGCCGTGTGTTTGAGCAACACCGCAACACGTTGTTGTCCTCCGACGGGTTTCTGAATTTCCTGTTAGAAAACCGCGACTGGGTGATTCCCTATGCGGCGTATTGCGTGAAGCGCGACCACTTTGGCACCGCAGACTTCAGCCAATGGCGAAGCGACTCGCACTTCGACCGCGAAAAAATCGAGGCGATGGCCACCCCTCAGCACGCCGAGTGGCCCGAAGTTTCCTATCATCTCTGGCTGCAATACGAACTCAGCCGGCAATTGTCCGATGCGGTCAAGCACCTCCACCAGCGTGGCCTCGTGTTGAAAGGCGATCTGGCGATCGGCATCCACCGCCATGCCGTGGACGCTTGGTGCTCGCCGCACTGGTTCAACCTCGACGCTCAAGCAGGCGCGCCCCCCGATGCCTTTTCTGAAAAAGGCCAGAACTGGGGCTTCCCCACGTATCGTTGGTCGGAAATGCGCAAGGATCACTACTCGTGGTGGCGCTCGCGCTTCCAACACCTCGGCCGTTATTTCGACTCCTATCGCATCGATCATGTCCTCGGGTTTTTCCGCATCTGGCAAATCCCCCGCGACCAGGTGGAGGGCATCATGGGCTGGTTCGATCCCGCCCTGCCCATCCATGTCGATGAATTCCAGGACCTGGGAATCCCGTTCGACTTCCACAGGTTTTGCCATCCCTATATTCACGAGTCCTTTCTTTGGGAACGATTCGGAGCCACCGCCACGGAAACCAAAAAAGCCCATCTCAAGGCCCTCGGCAATGGGTTCTATCAACTCCGCGATCATGTCTCAACCCAACGCCGAATCGTCGATCATTTCGCCACCTTGCAATCCACTGACCCCGCGACCCAAGGCCGATTCGAACGCATGCGCAACGGCCTGATGGATTGCGCCAGCGACGTGCTTTTCTTCGAAGAACCCGGTTCTAACAGAACGCTTTTCCACCCACGCTGCCTGCTGCAAATCACCCGATCATTCCATGAACTCGACCCGCTCACCCAAGCACGGGTCAATGACTTGTATATCGACTATTTCCACCGGAGGCAGGAAAATTTCTGGCAGGCGAGCGGCTATGGAAAATTGCCGTTCCTGCGACAAGCAAGCCCGATGCTATTGTGTGGCGAGGACCTCGGCATGGTGCCTGCCTGCGTGCCGGACGTGCTCCGTGAACTCGGCATTCTTTCGCTGGAAATCCAGTGCATGCCCAAATCCGCGGAACTGGAATTTTCCAATCCCGCCCATGCGCCGTATCTGAGTGTGGTCAGCCCCTCCACCCATGACATGCCCACCCTGCGCGAGTGGTGGCGCGCGGACCCCCGTATCACCTCCAACTTCGCCTGGCAGATGTTAGGTGACGCGTTTCCCCCGGCGGAACTCACCGACACCCTCGCGTCGCTCATTCTCCGGCAACACCTCCAATCGCCTGCCATGTGGGCCATCTTTCCCATGCAGGACCTCCTGGCTGCCGACGACAGCCTTCGCCACCCGGACCCGACCGCCGAACGCATCAACGTGCCCGCCATCCCCGATCATCCGTGGCGCTACCGCATGCATCTGCCATTGGAAAAACTCGCCACCGCACATGATTGGAACGAAAAAATTGCGCATTTGCTGCAAGAAACGGGCCGC
>CAIYYV010000101.1 GCA_903930425.1 Akkermansiaceae bacterium
CCGACCCCGCCAAAAATGAGGCTGGCCTGCATTTCAAGAAACCCTTTATCCAGCAGATCAACCGCATCGAAAAACGCATCCTTGAGTGGGATGGTCCGGCCATCGAAATGCCAACCCGCGACAAACTTTATATCACGGTGGACAACTTTGCGCGTTGGCGCATCTCAAACCCGCAGGTCTACTTTGAGAAGCTTCGCGATGAACGCGGCGCGTTGTCTCGCTTGGATGATATCATTGGCAGTGAGACGCGCAACGTGATCGCTGCTCACGATCTGATCGAGGTGATCCGCAGCGAAAAAGCCCGCACTCCCGAACGTGACGAAACACTCGCCATCGAAAACACCAACCTCGGCACCCTCCCGCCAATCCAATACGGCAGAAGCATGCTCACCGCACAGATTCTCAAAGCCGCGCAGCCCAAAGTCAGCATCTGGGGAATCGAATTGTTAGACGTCCGATTCAAGCGCATCAACTACAAGGCCGGTGTGATCGAAAAAATCTATGCGCGCATGTCGTCGGAGCGCTTGCAGATCGCGGAGCGGTTTCGTTCCGAAGGTGCCGGGGAAGCTGCTAAAATCCTCGGGCGCAAAGAGCGCGACCTGCTGTCCATTGAATCCGGTGCCTACCGCAAGGAGCAGGAAATCAAAGGCAAGGCGGATGCCGAAGCCACCAGCATTTACGCCTCCGCCTACAGTTCAAGTCCGGCGGCTGCGGATTTCTATCAATTCACCAAAACCCTTGAAACCTATCAGAAGGCGCTCAGCAAGGACAGCACTCTGATTCTAACATCAGACAGCGAATTGTTCCGGCTCTTCAAGCACATGGGCACCGTTGAGGACCCGAAAACCAAGGGAGCCGAGTAGGAAAAAACCCCGGCGCGCGTTGGAATCTGCCTGCGCCCGCCATCCAGCTTCCTCACCTTGGCGCCTCTGATGCCGGCGGGCCGTTTTCAAAACGCATGTATTCGGCAATGAAGGTGAGCGGGATGGCACCCGTTTCGCCGTTGCGGTTTTTCGCAAGAACCAGTTCGGCCTTTCCGGCTTCCGCCTCCCTTTCTTCCTGGTTATCCGCGTAGTAGGCAGAGCGGTAAAGCAGTCCTACCAAGTCGGCATCCTGCTCGATCGCGCCGGATTCCCGCAAATCCGACAGGCGCGGCACGCCGAGGCTTTTGCCGGTACGTCCTTCCGGCCCGCGGTTGAGCTGCGCAAGAATGAGAACCGGGATGTTCAACTCTTTGGCCAGTCCCTTGATGCCTGCCGAAATTTCCGCGATTTCCCGCTCGCGTGAATTCTCGGCCTGCTTGGTGCGGGATCGCATCAATTGCAGGTAATCGATGGCGATGAACTGGATGTCCTCGTCCCGTTTTTTCCGCCGGGCCTTGGCGCGGAGTTCGTTAATCGTGATCCCCGGCGTGTCATCGATGAACAATTTGGAATTGGTGATTTCCATGGCGGCCCGCTGGATGCGTTGGAGGTCACCCTTGTTAGGTGAATACCCCCTCGTAAGCTGGCTGATTGCAAACTTGGAACGCGCAAATACCAAGCGCTGAACAAGCTGAAAAGCGCTCATTTCACAGGAAAAAACAAGACTCGCCTTGCCGAGCTCAATGCAGACATGCTCTACCAGATTCATCATCAACGAGGTCTTTCCCATCGACGGGCGGGCGGCGATGACAAACATTTCTCCCGGTTTGAGGCCGTTGGTCATCCGGTCCAGTTCGTCAAATCCGGTAGGGATTCCCTGTGCACCTTTTTCACCCGCTAACAGCGCCTGAAACTGATCCAGCACATCCACCACCGTTTGCCTGACCGTCAATGCCTTGTTGGTTTCAGACCCCTCACGGATGGCCAGGATCTTCGCCTCCACGGTGTCTAACAACGATGCCACCTCATCCGGCGCATCATACGCCTGGGCGATGGCTTCATTGGAATTCTGAATGATCGACCGCAGGACAAACTTGTCCTTGACGTGTTGCAGGTGGTGGCGGAAGTGGCCGGGGCTCGGAGCGTAGGTGTAAAGATCGGTGAGTGTCGCAGGCCCGCCGACACGGTCTAGCAGGCCGCGATCCAGCAAACGCTGCACAAGTGACACCAACTCAACCTCATGACCCGCCTCGAAAAGTTCGATAAGGAAGCCGAACAATGTCGAGTGTGCGGGCAGATAGAAATGCTCCTTGGTGAGTTTTTCCTCGATGGCCACCGCGAGGTATTCCTGCGGGTCTTGGAGCATCGAGGACAACAGGCTTTTTTCGGGGCCGAGCGCATGGGGCAGTGCGCGCGTCACATCATCCACGGTGATCGCCCCTTGTTGAAGCGATGCGGTTTTTGGGAAGGAAGCTGCTGCCTTTGTTTCATCTGCCATACGTGGATGCAAGCGTGGTAAAATACCGAGTCTCATGCAATATCCAACCGGGCCATTTTTCTAACAGCCTGTGTCAATGGGAGGGCGCGTGGTGAACAAGTGTGAACAAGTTCCTGGCTCATTGATATTCAATGAGGCTGTGCGAGCATGTTGAGGCAGCCAGTGGCTGTGGCGAGAGGACGCGGTGTTTGCACTTGCTAGTGGCCGCTGAGGAAGCGTTCGGCCTCGAGGGCGGCGGCACAGCCTTGTCCCGCAGCGGTGATTGCCTGGCGGTAATATGGATCCGCCACGTCACCGGCCGCAAAAAGGCCGGGGGTTTTGGTGGCGGTGCGACCCGGGTGCTGCAGGAGATACCCGTTTGCATCCATGTCCACGAGATCGCCGAGGAACGAGCTGTTAGGCACATGGCCGATAGCGACAAAGACGCACGCGACGGCGCATTCCTGTTCAACGCCGGTGAGGAGGTTTTTGAGTTTCATGGCCCGCATTTCGCCCGAGTCATCGGTGAGGTATTCGCATACTGTGGAATTCCAAATGGGTTCAATTTTTGGGTTGGCGAGCACGCGGTCCGCCATGATTTTGGAGGCCCTGAGTTGGTCGCGCCGGTGAATCAGATAGACTTTGCTGGCAAAGCGCGTGAGAAAATCCGCTTCTTCGCACGCGCTGTCCCCGCCGCCGATCACTGCGACCGGGACATTGCGGTAAAACGCCCCATCACAAGTGGCGCAAGACGTCAGCCCGTGGCCGATGAGTTTTTGTTCTCCAGGCAGGCCGAGGTGGCGGGGAGCGGCACCGGTGGCGACAATGACGGTTTGGCTTTCAAATGACTCCGCGCCTGCCTTGAGAAGGAACGACCCGTCGGCGCGGTGTACGATCGATTCGACGCCGAGCCATGCAATCCGCGTGCCAAATTTTTCAGCCTGTGCCTGCATCTTCATCATCAAGTCCGGGCCCATGATGCCATCCGGGTAGCCAGGGAAATTTTCGATCTCGGTGGTGGTTGTCAGCTGGCCGCCGGGTTGGGTGCCAGAAAGCAGGAGCGGCTTGAGATTGGCGCGGGCGGTGTAGATGGCGGCGGTGTAGCCCGCGCATCCGGAGCCGATGATGATGACATTTTCCATAATGGGGAAGGGGATAAGTGTCCGATAGAGTGGGCGGATTGCGGCGGTCCTGTCAATGCTTCATCTGAGACGCGATAATGGGAAATGCTTCGAAAAAATGGGATTCGGGGTTGCAAAATAGTGCACCGCTTGGCATTGCTGAGCCGTGCCGGGAAACTGCTAGCCCGGCCACTCCAGCACTCACAATCATCTTTTTATGAAACCGACACTTTTAGTTCTGGCCGCCGGGATGGGCAGCCGATACGGCGGCCTCAAACAAATGGATCCGATGGGTCCTCACGGGGAAACCGTGCTGGATTACTCGGTGTATGATGCCATTCGTGCCGGATTTGGCAGGGTGGTTTTCATCATCCGTGAGGATTTTGCAGACGCGTTCCGAGAAGGCGTCGGGTCACGCTTTGCCGGACGGATCGAGGTGGATTATGTGTTTCAGCGCCTCGACGATCTGCCGCCGGGTTTTTCGGTGCCTGACGGGCTCAGCAAGCCATGGGGCACCGCCCACGCCGTGCGTGCCGCGCGTGATGCCGTTCACGAGCATTTCGCCGTCATCAATGCCGATGATTTTTACGGGCGCGATGCCTATGTGCGTGCCGCCGCATTTTTTGCCAGCCTGCCGCCCGATACCACTCAGGAAATCGCCATGGTCGGCTATCCGTTAGAAAACACGCTTTCCGACCACGGCCATGTCAACCGCGGCATCTGCCGGATCGATGAAAAAGGATTTCTTACCAACGTCGAAGAGTATCTCAATATCGAGCGTGAAAGCGACGGGTATGTGCGCGGCAACGCCTTGGATGGCAAGCGCCGCGTGGTCACCGCAGGCTCCTTGGTCTCGATGAATTTTTGGGCGTTTGGGCCGGCATTTTTCGAGTTGCTTGAGGAATCGTTCACCCGCTTCCTCACGGAATCCGGTTCGCAGTTGAAATCCGAGTGTTACATTCCCACCGTGGTGGATCATCTCATTCACGGTGGTCACTCCCATTGCCCTGTGTTGCAAACCTCCAGCCCGTGGTTCGGAATCACCTATCCGGATGACAAACCGTATGTCGTTGCCTCCATCAGCAAGCTGATAGCCCTCGGGGCCTATCCGGAAAAACTTTCCTGAATTCATCCGTGCTCATTGATTTTTCTGCCGCCATACTCACCCCTATCACTTCCTGAAAAATGTCCGCCTCATCCTCCACGCATGACATCCAATCGATCACTGCGCTATTCGACATGCGCTCTGATTTTGTCCAAGCATCCATTTACGGCACCGGCCATATCAATGACACCTATTGCGCGTGGTTTGATCAAGCCGGCCAGCGCGTCCGCTATATCGTTCAGCGGATCAACCACAACGTCTTCAAACAACCGGTGCAATTGATGGAAAATGTCGATCGAGTGACCCGTCACGCGTTGAACAGCCTCCACGCGCAAGGCAATCGGGAAGCATGCCGCCGC
>CAIYYV010000102.1 GCA_903930425.1 Akkermansiaceae bacterium
GTGAACGATGCAATCGATCGGTTTCAAAAGGCCCTGAAAATCAAACCCGATTTTGCAGAAGCCCATTGCGGCCTCGGCGTCATCCTCGCCGCCAGCGGCCAGGTCGATGAAGCCTTCACGCATTACCAAAAAGCGCTGGAAATCCGACCGAACTTCGCAGAAGCCCACTGCGCCCTTGCAGCCGTGATGGCCGACCGCGGATGGCGCGACCAAGCCATCGCGCATTACCAACAGGCGCTGGAAATCAAACCCAACTTGGCCGATGCTCGCCGCAAGCTGGAGGCCCTCCAGTCGAAACGCTGAGCGGCCCATCCAACCGATCCGTTCAAGGCCACCCGAGCTCTCATTCCATTAGAATTTTTGGCATGAAAACTGCTTCGCCGGGCAGTCCCCAAAAGCCTTTTCGTCCCCACCCTCATCATTTGAATTTCATGGATTCCGCACAGACGTCCCCGCTCGGTTGGCCCAAGGCCCAAGGTCTTTGGCAGCCCTCGCATGAAAAAGACGCTTGCGGCGTCGGCTTCATCGCCCACCTCAAAGGCTGCCGATCTCACGACATCATCCTCAAAACCCTCACGATGAATTCCCAAATGGATCATCGGGGAGCAAGCGGATCAGACCCCGCCACGGGTGATGGTGCCGGCATTTTCGTGCAAATGCCGGACAAGTTCTTGCGGAAGGAAATGGCCACCAAGGGCATCCAACTTCCCCCGGAGGGATCCTATGGCTCGGGCTTGGTCTTCTTCCCTCCCGACACCAGCGAACGCGAGGCCGCCATGCAGGTCTTTGAAATCGTCATCCGGGAAGAGGGCCAAAAATTCATCGGCTGGCGCACCGTCCCGGTCCACAGCCGCATCCTCGGCCGCACATCAGGCCGCTACGAACCGAACATCAAACAGGTTTTCATCGAAAAAAACCCAGACATCACCGATCCGCTGGAGTTCGAGCGAAAACTCTACGTCATCCGCAAACGCGTCGCTTATTGGATCAGCCACAACGAAGTGCCTAACAAATATCGTGATGTCCACGGCAACAAGGCGAACAAGTTTCCCGGCGCGGACTATCACTATGTGACTCAATTGTCCGCCCGCACTATGATCTACAAGGGCATGCTCACCTCCTGCCAATTGGCCGAGTATTTCCCCGACTTCCATGATCCCGATTTTGAATCGGCAATCGCGTTGATGCATACCCGCTTTTCAACCAACACCTTCCCGAGTTGGTCACGCGCCCACCCTAACCGATTCATCGCCCACAACGGCGAAATTAACACGGTCATGGGCAATGCCAACTTCATGAAAGCCCGCCAAGCACTCTGCAAAAGCGACCGCTTTCATGGCGATATCTCCCGGATCTTCCCGGTCATCAATGAAGATGGATCGGACTCGGCCCGCTTTGATAACGCTCTCGAATTCATGCGTTTCGGCGGCTACGATTTGGTCCATGCGATCATGATGATGATTCCAGAACCCTGGGAGCGCCACAACCTGATGGATGAGGATAAAAAAGCGTCCTATGAATACCACGCCTGCATGATGGAACCCTGGGACGGCCCCGCTTCTATCACTTTCTCTGATGGACAGCAGATTGGTGCCGTGCTCGACCGCAACGGCCTGCGCCCAAGCCGATATTACGTCACGAACGACGACCTTGTCATCATGGCCTCTGAAGTCGGCGTGCTCCCCGACCTCGACCCCCTCACCATCGTCAAAAAAGGCCGCCTGCGTCCCGGTCGCATGTTTCTCGTTGATATGAATGAAGGCCGCATCATCCCCGACGCTGAAATCAAAGAGCGCGTCTGCCGCGCCAAACCCTACCGATTGTGGCTTGAGGAAAACCGCGTCTTCCTCAAGCAACTCCCCGACCCCGCCAACCCAAGCCCCGTCGAACCCAAACGCATCCTCGAGCGCCAACTCGCGTTCGGCTATTCCTACGAGGACCTCCGCATGCTGCTCGGCCCCACCGCCGCCACCGGTGTCCAACCGATCACATCCATGGGAAATGACACCCCGCTGGCTGTCTTGTCCAAAAAACCGAAGCTTCTCTATCAGTATTTCAGGCAAATCTTCGCCCAGGTGACCAACCCCGCCCTCGACTGCATTCGCGAGGAACTCGTCACTGCCACCGAAACGTTCCTCGGCTCCGAGGGAAACTTGTTAGACCCTGGCCCCGCAAGCTGCCGAATGATCCGCTTGGACAACCCGCTCATCGACAACAACCAGCTCGCAAAGTTGCGCGAAATCGATCTGGACGGGTTCAAGGCCACCACGCTCGACGCGTTGTTTCCAATCGACCAGGGCGGGAACGGCTTGGAAAAAGCATTCGACCGGCTTTGCGCCGTCGCAGACTGGGCGATCGCAGACGGCTCTAACATCCTGATCATCTCCGATAGAAACATCGACTTCGAGCATGCAGCGATTCCAACGCTGCTCGTGATGGGTGGATTGCACCACCATCTGGTTCGGGCCGGAACCCGCACCTTGGTTTCCATCATCCTCGAAACAGGAGATGCCCGGGAAGTCCACCACTTCTCCACCCTCATCGGTTACGGCGCGGATGCAATCAATCCCTATATGGCATTCGATTCCATCTATCAAATGATCGATGACCAAATGCTGGATATGGATTTTGACAAGGCTGTCTACAACTACCTGAAAGGCTCGATCAAAGGCGTCGTCAAGACCATGGCCAAAATGGGCATCTCCACCGTGGCTTCCTATCGCGGCGCTCAGATTTTTGAAACGATCGGCCTGAAGCTGGGCGTGGTGAACAAGTATTTCACGGGCACATCCAGCCGCTGCAAGGGGATGGGCATTGATCAAATCGCCGAGGAGGTGCTCATCCGCCACCGCACCGCGTTTCCTGATCGCCACATCGCGGACGAAGAACGCGCGCTCGAAACGGGGGGCGCCTACCAATGGCGCCGGGACGGTGAATACCATCTCTTCAACCCGGAAACCTTGCACCTGCTCCAGAAAGCCGTCCGCACTAACAGTTACGAGGTTTACAAGCAGTATGCGGCGAAGATCAATGACCAGTGCGAAAACCTCTCGACTTTGCGGGGATTGATGCGCTTCCGCAATCACCGGACGCCGGTGCCACTCGATGAGGTCCAATCCATCGAGGCAATCGTCCAGCGCTTCAAAACAGGTGCCATGTCCTACGGGTCGATCTCGCAGGAGGCCCACGAAACACTCGCCATCGCCATGAACCGCATCGGCGGACGATCAAACACCGGTGAGGGCGGTGAGGATCCCATACGCAATCGCCCGCTTCCGAACGGTGACAGCAAGCGCTCCGCCATCAAACAGGTCGCCTCCGGCCGCTTCGGTGTGACCAGTGAGTATCTCGTCAATGCCGATGAAATCCAAATCAAGATCTCCCAAGGCGCGAAGCCGGGTGAAGGCGGCGAGCTGCCCGGCTCGAAAGTCTATCCATGGATTGCGAAAGTCCGATATTCGACGCCCGGAGTAGGACTCGTCTCCCCTCCCCCGCACCATGACATCTACTCGATCGAAGATCTTGCCGAATTGATTCACGATTTAAAAAACGCGAATCCGCAGGCTCGCATCAACGTGAAACTGGTGGCGGAGGTTGGCGTTGGAACGATTGCGGCCGGCGTTGCGAAGGCACACGCCGATGTCATCCTCATCTCCGGCCATGATGGCGGCACGGGCGCATCCCCGTCATCGTCGATTTATAATGCCGGCGCGCCATGGGAACTCGGTCTTGCGGAAACCAATCAGATCCTGCTGCTCAATGATCTTCGCAGCCGGGTTGTGTTAGAGGTCGATGGCCAGTTGAAAACCGGGCGCGATGTTGCGATTGCGGCATTGTTAGGTGCCGAGGAGTTTGGCTTTGCCACGGCGCCTCTTGTATCGCTTGGCTGCCTGATGATGCGCGTCTGCCAGAAAAACA
>CAIYYV010000103.1 GCA_903930425.1 Akkermansiaceae bacterium
CCCACGATCCCGATGACATCGCCCTGAAGATCACGCAGCGGCACGGTGGTGGTCAGGTGCCAACCCCAGGAATCCGTCAACGGGTAGTAGTTCGGCTCCTCGCGGCTGATGGGTGAGTGGTAGGTGATATAGAAGATGTCCGTTCCTTCGAGTTGCTGGGCCTCGACGAGGGTGCGGATGGCGTTGGGATCCAGGCCGTTTTTCGATCGTTTGAGGGCGAGGTCGAGAGGTTCGGTGGCGAGCAGGGTGGCATGCAGGGTGGCATCGTTGAGATCGACAGGACGATACGACTGGCCGGTTTCCGAGGTTTGGACGGTCTGTGGCACCCTGCGTTTGATGAGGGAAACCGAGAGGGTGAAGGAGGGGTGCGTGAGCTGGATGCCCAAGTATGTCCCGAGAGAGCCCGCTAGGATCATGCCAATCACAATCCATGGCCAGCGGGAAAGTACGCCGGCAAGCAGGCGAATCGGATCAAACGACAGGGGGAAACGAAACCGGGGACCGCCTGTGGAGGCGGCCGGATTGGGATCCGGAGTGCTGCCTTCACCGAAGGTGAGATTCAAGCCCGAGGGAGAATCCATTGAGGAATGGTCGTTCTGCGTTTGGATGAGTTAAGGATGGGGAAGGGACGCGGATTTTAGCAAGCCTGAAAGCGCATCGGGGTTGCGCGCAAGAACGAGCAGGGTGGAGGAAAAGGAGTCGCGAAAGGATGCCAGTGACAGGGTGTCGCGGACCCTGGCAACGAGTTTCGGGGTCGGTCGCGGACAATCCTGCGCGATAAAACTGGCTAGGGTCGCCGCGAGCGCCACTGCGGAGTTGGGCTCAAACCGCCAATCCGCCGGGAGCACATCCTTCATGCCATCGCGGTCACTGCCAAGCACGGCTGTCGCCGAGGCGAGCGCCTCTAACATCACAAGCGGCAGGCCCTCGTAGCGTGAGGGGATGATGAGGGCGTCGAGTGCGTGATAGAGAACCGCGGGGTCGCACCACGGGAGGACCGTGCCGGAGAGATGATGTTGATGGATCTGATTTTCCAGCGCGGAGTGGTCCGGACCGTCGCCTGCGAAGACCAAATGACAGGCTGCCGCGAGTGCGGGGTTGGAGGCAAGGGCCTGGACGAGCAGGTGTTGCTGTTTTTGGCGGAACTCGATACGGCCGATCATGCCGATGCGGATTTTATCGATTGGCAGAGCAAGTTGACGGCAGGCGGCCTGCGGGTCGCCCGGGTGGAAGCGTGCGGTGTCGATGCCGTTGTAGACGATGTGGATGGGCGCGGTGGCACCGCGGCGCGTGAGGTGTTTGGCCATTTCATCGGTGATGGTGATGAATGAGTCCGGAAGTTTGAAGAGGCGAGATGCCCATCGGTCTCGCAGGCTGCCGAGGCGGGCACCCATTTCAGCGTTGGAATGCGGCACGGGAATATAGCTGGTGCACGGAATGGCGGCTCTTCGGGCGGCATGCAGCGCGAGTGACGAGTGTTCGATGTTGCCTTGGATCGCGACCACGAGCGCGGGATGGATCTGATGAAAATGCTCTGCCAAGCGCCGAACGCGCCACGGCTGCAATGTGTTGCGCAGCGCCTCGAGTTTTGATGAATCGTAGTCGAGTGTTTCCAAAATCAATTGGGGATAACGCATGGCCAAGGCGGCGACTTGCTCACAAAGTTTCACGTTTGCGAGGGATGCCAGAAATCGAATAGGCCCGGAAAAATCCGCAAGCACCGCCTCAAGTCCTAACAGAGCCATCACCTCGTGGCCACCGAACACCGGACTGTCGTCATAAAAAAGCAGGTTCATGAGGCAAGCGCACTGACAAGGAAGGCTTCAATTTGACGGGTGATCGGCACGATATCAAAGCGGGATCTCACTTCTTCGAGCGCGGTGGTGGCGAGTCGGTGGCGGAGCTCGGGCGAGGCGGCGAGTTCTGCAATGCGCAGCGCGTAGAGCTCGGGATCAGCCGCGGCCGCGACCAGGCAATTGGTGCCGTGGCGTGCCAATTCCACTTGGCCGCCGTCGAGCGAGGTGATCACAGGGATGGCGGAGGCCATGGCTTCCAGCGGAGTGAGGGCAAACGGTTCTCCCCAGTGAGACGTGAAGAGCAAGGCGTCATATCGAGCGTAAAGATGACACATTTCCGCCGCCGGCGCCAATTTCCGCTGGACGTGCCCGGAAAGCCCGAGGGCTACGATTTCCTCATCGACCTGGGCGATGGCTGCGGGTTCCCCATGACCATAAAGATCGAGCGTGAGATGCGTTAGACCGGCACGATGCGCTGCGGCCAAGGCACGAATGGCGGTGAGCGGGTCCTTGTCTGCGGATAGGCGGCCAACCCACAATAGTTTCTCAAAACGGGAATACTCGTGCCTGATCGAAAAGGCCCCGGTCGCGATGCCGCAATGGATCACGCTGCCGTGTGAGACTGGCCAACCATGGGATGCGGTGTGATCGCGCATGAAGGCACTGCAAAAGTAGATATGCTTGAATTGCAGATTTTCGCAGGGCGCAGTGGGCGTGGAGCGGTCTAACAAGCGCCGGATACCGAGAAACTTGAGGATGTTGCGACCGATCACGCGTGCGGGGGACCCGGCGGCGTTCCACCAATCCAGCCAGACATCTGCGCGGAGGCTGCGGGCGATCCAGTGGTCTGAGATATCATAGACCACCGGCCGACCGGATTGTTCGAGCGGGAGGAGCAGCGACTTGGAAATGCCGCCCATGTTCCAAACGTGCACCAAATCCGGTTGGATGCTGGCAATCTGCTGACGCAGTATTTGATGGTTGTGCCTTTCTAACGCGTGGAGCCGATGGATCGGCAACCAGGGGTGCCCATACATTCCGTGGATTTTCAGGCTCCTGGAAACCTTGGGCTGCGGAGGGCAAATCCGCCCGGGCACCTGGTGATCGGAGGTGAGGATATGGACCTCATGCCCGGAGGCCTCCAGCGCCAGGCACGCGTCACGGCAGCGAAGTTCATAGCCACCGATTTCGTGGGGTGGGTAGAGGTTGGTGATGACCAGGATTTTCATGAGCCGCCTTCACCGCCATTCATCCGTATTTGCTTGTCTCATTCAACTCAAAAGTTTGCATGACGCCCTGGTGATCAAACCATTTTTGTTGTTAGGTCCTCTGCGATTTCCGGTGTTTGAGTCTGCGGAATGATAGACGGACCGGTTTGGAATGCCGCGCTCGGATAAACGTGATATTGAAACTTGACTGTGGAAGGTGGATGCCCCCGCATACCGCAGATGAAAGTCCTTGTGATTACTCTGCGTCGCTGGTGGCTCGGAGTTTCTCGTCTTCCCGATGCCCTCAGCAAGGCGGGATTTGAAGTCGCCGCCTGGTGCCCTCACGAATCGTTTCTCGCCCGCACGCAGGGCGTATCCCGCCATTTCCCTTGGGACAATGGGGCTGACTGGACGCGCCAGTTGCGTGGGATCGTCGCGGATTGGCGGCCGGATGTGGTGATTCCGGGTGATGAAACGATTGCCAGTTTTCTGCGCAAGTTGGCCGCTCAATCCTTGTTGCTGCATCCCCAAAACGCGGCACTTCGGGAGTTGCTTCGTCGCTCACTCGGCCATCCTCACCTGACTCGGCCACTCGATGGCAAGATCGAGTTCCAGCGACTCGCCACTCGCTTGGGTGTCCGCACTCCGGATGACCGACCGGTTTTCGATTTCGAGTGTGCGCTCGGGTCGGCGTCCGGTCTCGGGTATCCGGTGGTGCTCAAGGATGATTTTGGTGCTGCGGGCATCGGGGTGAAAGTGTGCGAAAATCCGGCCGAACTGCGGGAGGGTTGGGATCAGTTAGATGCCGGGCGCAGGCTTCCAGATTCCCGCCGCGAGAAACTGACCTTGGCCTTGGCCCAGCTGACCGGGAAATCCCAGCCGCATCGTTCGCTCCAGAAATTCATTCAAGGGAAGCCCGCCTTTCATGCGGTTTCAGCCTTGGAGGGGCGCCGATTGACCGGAGTCACGGCCATCGTAGAAGTCACGGATCCACCCGGAACCGGCCCGAGTTGTGTTGTCCGGCTATGCGAATTGCCCGAGGTGTCATCGGCCTGTGAGAAAATCATCCGCGCAACGGGCATGACTGGCTTTGCGGGTTTTGATTTCATGATCGAGGACCTGACTGGCCATGCCTATATCTTGGAGTGCAATCCGCGTCCCACTCCGGTGTCCCACTTGGGCGGGCTCATCGGGGACGACTTGTGCGCCGCATTTCATGACGCCCTTGCAAACCGCCCGGTGGCTGCCGCGTCCGCGGTACCGAAACCCCAGGAACGCCTCGTGGCTTTTTATCCCCAGGAGATGCTCCGCGATCCGCAAAGTCCGTATCTTTCATCCGCATATCTGGACATTCCCCGGGACGATGCCCCATTGATGGCCGCGCTGCGGGAGCACTACCCGATGCTTGGCTCCCCGCCGATCACCTGACCAAAACCGAAGCGACGAATGACTATCAGTCTCTCTGATAGAATTCCCATCCGGCATGATGGCCATCGCGGCGACCGAGACGTTGCGCGAGGCGGACCGCTAGTGAGTGGGAAATGCCGGTGATGCGCTGGTTTTTGAGACACCATTTCACGTCACGGATCGCATCTCTGAAAAATCCGATCAAAACAAAGTAGTGATAGTTCACGTCGCGCGGGTGGGTGCTGCTTGTGGCTGCCATGGCCATCGCATCTCCAAAGGCCCGCTTGTAGGACTGCCTCAGGGTGTAGTTATGCGAATGCACCACCACCGAATCATCCGCGTAAACAATTTGCAGCCCGTTTCCCGCGAGGCGGCGTGTCCACTCATCGTCCTCTGCATATTGCAGGTCTTCACGAATTGGATGTTTATCTAACACCGACCGATGCGTGACACAACTCACCATGCTGAAAAAATGTGGCCACGTCCGGGATTCCCTCTGCGGACCAAAACAGCGGTCGTAGTCGTGCGCAAACACCGCCCGACAATCCGGACGCGGAATCTGACAGGAAAATGCCGCGCCAAAATCGGTGCAATCAAGGCCCGCCCTGAGCAGTTGCGTGAGCCAATTTTTACCGACAGGGGTGGCGTCGGCATTGAGATAGACCAACCAGTCGTGCGATGCCTCGCGTGCTCCCTGGTTAAGGACGACGCCGGGGACATAAGTGCCCAGAGGGATCTCAATCAACTTGGCCGGTTTGGCATCACGGATGATGGCGATCGATCCGTCAGTGGATCCGGAATCGATGACGATCAATTCGATCTCTCCGTCAAAGTCCTGGCTGTAAACCTGTTGGATGGTGGTGCCGATCGCCCATGCTTCGTTGAAACTTCGCATGATAACGGAAACGGCTTGTGGCATTGGCTTCATAGATGGCGAATTTCTGTGAGTTGATAGATTTCCTCCAGCCTGGAATGGACCGCCTCCCACGTGTATTGGCTCGTCATTTTTGCGTGGCCGGCTGAGGCAAGTTCACGGCGGAGCTTGGGTTCTCTGGCGAGGGTTTCCATGCTGGTGGTGAGGGCCGCGACATCTCCGGGCGGGATATGCATACCGTCCTGCCCGTGACTGACCAATTTTTGGAGGCCGCCGACATGGGCGGCGATGACAGGCAGGCCAGCGGCCCAGGCTTCAAGGATGACAATGCCGAAGGGTTCGTGGCGCGAGGGCAGGACAAAAACGTCCAGGGCAGTGAGCAGGTCGCGATGCAGCGGGGATTCCGCGATGACAGCAGGGTGCAGCGTGATGTGGGCCTCAAGATGGTGGTGCCCAATGCGCGCGATGATTTCTTGGTGATAGGCGGGCGCGGTGACCGGCCCCCCCAGCAGCAGGCGCAGCGGGACGCCTGGGTTGCCGGCGACGAGCGCCGCAAACGCCTTCACTAACAAAAGTTGGTTTTTTTGTGGGTCGATCCGGCTGAGGCAGCCGAAGGCGATGGCGTCATCCGGCCAGCCGAGTGACCGCCGGCCTGCGGCACGATCGCCGTTCGCGAAGGACTCCGGCGTGACTCCGTTAGGCAAGTGATAGACGCGGTCGTGGTTGAGCACGGCTTTCGCCTTTTCGTATTCGGAGAAGCCGACGCAGAGCACGGCGTCCGCCTGATCGAGCAGGTGTCGCGAACGGAACAATGCGCCGAAAGGTTTTCCCCACTCAAAGTGCCCCTGCTGGGGTTCTACAATCGACGCGGCCTCATCGGGCGGGACGTCAAAGATATTGCCATGGAGGGTGGCGACAAAAGGCTTGTTGCGGAGGCGCGCCGCCGTAAGGACCGCCCCGCCCATCCGCTTGAGAACGTGCGCATGATAGACGCGCACATCCCGCGCGGCTAACAAGTGCCAGAACAAATCCAGCGAAAGCAGATTGCCGCCTTTTTTGTCGAGCGCATGGACGTCTGCCTGCGACAAACCGAAAAATGGATAACAATAGCGGTAACGGCGAATCGGAATATCCCGCCAGATTTCACGCGCAGTGGAAGCAAGGGCGCGCGAGGTGTGGATTTCCGCTTGGTAGCCGTGCGCTTGTTGTTGTTTGCAGAGGTTGAAGATGACGCTCTCGGTGCCTCCCCACTCGTCGATTGCGAAACGTCGCGGAATGTGAAGTATGCGTGACATGGCAATCTGTTAGGCGTCTGCGGCGTCCTTCATAACGGGGAAAATATCAGTCAGGGCAGTGACCGGGCGGGTGTCGACGTTCGAAAGCCAGGCGGCGGCGCTGTCCGGGTGTTCCGGGGCGTAACCGTGCATCGCGGTGACCTTTCGCTGGTTCAAAAAGGAGGGCACAAACAACGAACCTGATGGAAGCAGATAGAATAACTCGCCGTATTGGCGGTCCGGAAAAAGACACCCGTAGCCCGCCAAACGCTCGTTTGTTAGAACCTCCCCGTCGCCCTGGCCGTGAAGCCACGCAGTGGCGGTGGCGCGCACCGTTTCATCCGTGAACCAGAAGCGGGCCATGGTCGAGTCCCACACGGCGATGTAGTCCCTGCCGAATTTTAGGCCAAGTTTTTCCCAGCGGGGCAGGAGGTCGGAGCAGACACGAACGTCCGCCATGCCATGATCGCTGAAAAGGTGGATCCGGACGTCGCGATAATGACGCGACGCCAAATCCGCAAGAGATTCGAGATTGGCGGCGAACTGGTCGAAAGCCGCATCGGTCTTCGGGTGATCGACGCCGTATTGGTGCATCACGGCATCCAAACGCGCGGTGAACAAATACAGCAACTCGACATCCCCCTTCTCAATTTCCTGGCGGGCGCTCGCGATATTCTCGGGGTCCGAGAGACGCCAGTTCGATCGAAACCAGGGCTTTCCGGATTGTTGCCAGTGCTCGAAGATGGTGGCTTGCCCGCCGTTGATTCCACCTGGCTGATAGATATCCCTTTTTTCAGAGTAATCGAGGTAGGGGAGCTTCGAAAATGGGACGCTGTAGAGTTGGAAGTATCCGGTGTAGCGATGGCGGCGGGCGATGAATCTGGAGACCTGATTGCGGATTCTGTGATGGCCTGCGATGATTTCGGGGAGGATTCCGAGCGGGCGGAGATAAGCAAAGGGCGACGCGCCGCACGCCTTGACGAAAAATGAGAAGTGGCGGTGCTCACAGGGCAGCGCACCGGTCAGGATGGTGGGGTCACAGGTGGACGAATAGCCTAACAGGGTTTCACAGCGATTGCGCACAGGCAACAGATTCTCCGCAAAGCGACGCCGGGATGCGCTGGCCCAGCCGAGCGCGTCCGCGAAGATGAAGAGATCAATGCGTGGCTTCATTCGCCCATGGATGTGGTGAGTTGTGTGATGATGTGAATGAGTTGGATGGGTGAAAACGGTTTGCCAAACACTTCGCGGGCACCCGCCTGGCGCAGGGTTTCGATGACCTCCACCGTGGCACGTCCCGTGACAAAAACCACGGGGACATCCTCGCAGCCCGGGATCTGATGAAGTTCTTGCATGACTTGAGGGCCGCTCAGACCGGGGAGTTCGAAGTCAAGGATGACAAGGTCCGGCCGTTGGTGCTTGGCGCTTTGAATCACGCCGTCTCCGGTCGTGAAAAAACTGCCGTGCAGATCGTTCCGTTTGAAATGGAGTTGATAGAGTTTGGAAATGACAAGGTCATCTTCGGCGACAAGGATTCGTTTCATGGGAGGATATCGAGGGTGATGAGTGTGCAGTCGTCTTCAAGGTCGGTGCCGTATGAGTTGCGGATTCGGTCGCGCAGGTTGGCCCATAATTGCTGAGGCGGGGCGGCGCGGTCCTGATCCATGTGATCGACAAAGCGCTGCCATCCGAAATCTTCATTGTAACGGTCCCATTCATAACAACCATCCGTGACAAAAACGAGCCGCTCACCGCCATGCAAATCGGCGCAGTCACTGGTGTAGCAAATGTCGGAAAGAATCCCGATAGGCGGGCCGGAGGGCTCGAAAAAAGTGCGCGACCCGTCCGCGTGATAAAAGAATGTCGGGCAATGGCCGGCGCTTGCGTGGTCCAGGAATTTGCCATCTGCAGACACCCTGGCGACCGCGCAGGTGACAAACATGGTGAGATTGCCGAGTTGGTGGCAGAGGGTTCGGTTGATGGTTTCGAGCATGCCGCCGGAGGATGGTATATTGAGCGACATGTCAAAGGCCGTTCTAAAAATGCTGGCGAGGAGGGCGGCGGACACGCCCTTTCCCATGACATCGATCATGGCGACGACGAGGTTACCGGCGGAATCGGTGCGGGCGATGGCATAGTCCCCGGCTATGGTGAGCGAACTTTCCTGATAGATCGAGACTTGCCAGCGGTGAGATGTGGGAGGGGGCAGAATCGGAAGCAGTGCCTTTTGGATTTCGACGGCGATTTCGAGCTCGCGGAGGTTTTTCTGCGATTCGTCACGGATGCTCGATAAATGCGTGTTGGCGCAGGCGATCCCGCAGAGGTCGGCGAGCGTGCGCAGCGTGCCGAGCGAGCGGCTCTTGGCCTCAAAAACAAATGGCTTTCGGAGCACAATCAGCGCCCCGAAATGAATGCCTCCGGCAACAATGGGGAAGACACAGCCCGCGCCAACCGAGCGATGCGGGCGAAAATGGCTGTATTGGCGCGCAAGGTCATCAAAATTTTCCCAAACGGTTTCACGGGTGAGTGTGCCGAGACTTTTCAGTGTGGCGTCCGCATCGTTTTGATCGAGAAACCATGGCGCGGAACCGAGGATGTTGCGAATGATTTCCGGCGTGGTGGCGGCACTCTGGAACAAGATCCTGTCGAGTGGATGCAGGGCCAGGAATTCCCCGAGGGAACTGCCGATGAAATCCTTGAGGTTGGCGCTTTCTATCAGGTTTCCTGTGAGGCGGTGGAAAACGGCGAGGCTTTCATAGCAGGACGAAAGTTCATCGAGCACGTTATCGAGTTCAGGGGTGCTCGGCAGTGGCAATCCCTGGCTGGGGTAGTGTTTGACGACCTCGATCCGGAAACCGAGTGGGCCGCGCCACCAGCGGTGTTCATCGGTGCCGTGAGTGATGATGAAAAGCCCCCGACCGGATTCTGATAGAGGGTTTTCAGGGATCGATGGTGTGTGCAACGCTTCATCCGGTGGGCCTTGACCCGGATCCTGAACCGCGAGAACAATCGCATCCTGGGTGAGACCCCATTCGACACTGATGGTTTTCGAGGCGTCATCCTTGGCACCGTGCTTGATGGCATTGACCACCAACTCCTGAAATACGAGTTCCCAGCTGCACAAATCCTCGGCGGTGAGCTCCCCGCTTGAAATGGTTTCGATGAAATTCCGGCGCAGTGGCTCGATGAGAGTCTGGACTGCCGGAATGGTGTATCGGAAGACTTCGTTGAGCGGTGGCAGGGTTTCGGTCGAGATCATGACAGCGGGGGGCGGGCGGTGAGATCAGAGGATTTGAGATCGCGAGTGAAACCCGAGAGAGAGGCACTGAGGGCGGCGGCCGGCAGGGATGCCTGATAGACGGCATGGACTGCCTCTTCGGGATCCTCCGGTGAATGGCAGCCTTGGCTGTCCGCATAGGAAAAAACACCAATGGGCGCATACCGAAGCACGTTTTGCCAATCCGGCGTCAAGGTCTCAAATTGTGCGGCCGTTCGGGGAAGCACCCCATAAAGGGATAGCTTGCCTTGCCACACAAGCGGCAGCCAGGCCACACGATTGCTGAGACCGGCGGACGGATCACCAGGCAGCGTCCGCCCGTCAAAAGTGACGAAGGTCTTGGACGATGGCCTGCCACCGCAAAGGCGCAGATAGAGGAAAAGCGCGTGCAGTCGTTCCTTGAGCCGGACACTGGATGCAGGTTTTTCCAGTGAGGAAAGAAGGTGCGACTCAATCTGATCAAGCCTGACTTGGTGTTTTAAATTGAAAAGGACACCCGAATCTAACAGGCAGTGGTCGAGGGCGGTGACGGGGCCGATAAACGAGTGGGCGGAGAGGTGCGAGTGGGTGACGAGATTGGCACCGGAAATCACCGAACCCGGCCCGATGACCGCATAAGGACCAATCTCGCAACCCGGGCCGATGAGCACTTCATCGCCGATCGAATAAGGTGGAACCAGTGTCACGTCAGGATGAATTTTGCAGGAAAAACCAATGCTCACAAGATGCGAATCCGGCTCGTGCGTCATGTGGTCGAGCCAGGATTTTTCCATGGCCGCCGCGCGTTCGATCAGTTCCCAACCCTGAGTGGGAGGCGGCGGAGACGGCTCACCGGGCAGCCAGTCGACCATGAGGGCCGCCTCCGGTGCCGCTGCAGTGGATGCGATGGCGGTGCACGTGGTTTGAATCGGCCAGAGAGACGAATCTTCGAGGACGCGGCGGACCGCCCCCGGACGGTCTGCCACGAAAATATGCACCGAGCTGAGACCCTGGTTGACGGCGTGATCGAGCCAATGGTGGAGCAGGCATTGGTCGCCGATGGTCCAGAGGGCGAAGGGGAGCGGCGAGCGGCGGACGGTGTCAAGGCTGCACCAGTCGGGTAGCACCAATTGAAGAGTATCAGGAGGCATCAGTCGATGGATGGAAAGTGTTAGTAAGCTCCTTTTCCAAATAACACTGCGGGCAATGTTTTGAGGAGGATGATGATGTCGTAGAAGGCGCTCGACGAGCGGATGTATTGGAGGTCCAAGCGGACCTGACCGTCAAAATCGATATTGGCGCGGCCGCCGATTTGCCAAAGACAGGTAATGCCGGGTTTGACGCGCAGGCGACGGAGATGGGACGCCTTGTAAGCGGCGACTTCTCGCGGGAGCGGCGGGCGCGGGCCGACGAGAGACATTTCGCCACGGAGGACATTGTA
>CAIYYV010000104.1 GCA_903930425.1 Akkermansiaceae bacterium
CTTGACCGGGTTGACCGGCAAATCGCCGACGCGCGGGTTTTCGCCGACGAGCATGCCGCTGTAAACCGCGTCTCCCGGCCCGCAAAACAAAATGCCGCGGGTTTCTAACATTTGTAGAGAGTAAGGAGTGGCGGTGCCCGAATCCATTGAAACCAGCGTGCCTGTCGTGCGGCTCTGGATTTCCCCGGCATGGGGCGCGTAGGCCTTGAACAGGTGGCTCATGATGCCGTGACCGGAAGTGAGGTTGACCAATTCGGTTTCCAAGCCGATGAGTCCGCGCGTCGGGATGACCGCCTGGATGAACGTGCGCCCGCTGGGCTCGGTGTCCATGTGGTCCATCAATCCCTTGCGGTTGATCAGGCACTTGAGGATGCCCTGCGTGTAGTTGCCGGGTGCCTCGATGTAAAGGGTCTCGAAGGGTTCTAACAATTTGCCGTTTGGATCGCGGCGGAAGATGACCATGGGTCGGGAAACGCAGACCTCGAACCCCTCACGGCGCATTTGTTCGACGAGGATGGCGATTTGCATGGCGCCGCGCGCGGAGACATTGAAGACACCTGATAGATCGGTATCCTCGACCTGGATGGAGATATTGGTTTTCAACTCGCGCATCAGTCGTTCGCGGATGGCGCGCGAGGTGACGAGTTTGCCTTCCCTGCCGGCCAGCGGGCCGTCATTGATGGAAAACTGCATTTGGACGGTGGGCGGGTCGATGGCGACAAACGGGAGCGGGGTGATGTCATCCGAGGCGGCGAGTGTCTCGCCGATGTCGATGCTTTCGATGCCGGCGGCGATGCCGACGATGCCGCCCGCGCCGCAGCCTTCGGAGTCGGTGGTGGCGAGGCCGGAATAGGTGAAGGTTTTCATGACCTTCGATTGTTGTTTGGTGCCGTCCTTTCGGAGCAGCCAGAGGGTGTCTCCTTTTTTGACGTTGCCGCCGAGCACCTTGCCGATGGCGACGCGGCCGACGTAGTCGTCCCATTCGATGTTAGAAACGAGCATGGAAAACGGCGACTTGGGATTCGCCTTGGGTGCGGGGATGCACTCGATGATTTTTTTCAGCAGTGGGACGCAATCTTTTTTTTCGTCGTCCGGGTGGTTGAGGAAATACCCGTCCCGCGCGGAGCCATAGACAAATGGCGCGTTGAACTGGTCTTCGGTGGCGTCGATGTCGAGAAACAACTCAAGCACCTGGTCATGCACTTTCAAAGGATCGGCGAAGGGTCGGTCGATCTTGTTGATGACGACGATGGGTTTGAGTCCTTCTGCGAGCGCCTTGCGGAGGACGAAGCGGGTTTGCGCCTGTGGGCCGCCCGAGGCATCGACGACGAGGAGCACGCCATCGACCATTTTCATGACGCGTTCGACTTCGGCGCCGAAGTCGGCGTGGCCCGGGGTGTCGACGATATTGATGGTGTAGCCTTTCCAGTGGATGGAAGTATTTTTCGCCTTGATGGTGATGCCTTTTTCGCGTTCGAGGTCCATCGAGTCCATGGCGCGTTCGGTGGTGGCCTGGTTGTCACGGTAGGTTCCGCCAGCTTGGAGCAATTGGTCGACGAGGGTGGTTTTGCCATGGTCGACGTGGGCGATGATGGCGAGGTTGCGGATTTTCAAAGACATGTGAGCATTGGGATGGGATGGAACCTCCACAGGAAGGGGGCGGGGCTATGCACGGTTTTTTGCGGGCTGGCAAGGCGCGATTCGGATGATTCTTCACTGCCGCGGCAAAAACGCGGGAAAGTCTTGTGGATTCAGGGTTTTTTGAGTGTTGGGCGCAAGCTTCTTGACGGCGGCGTGGCCGGATTCTAGGAAAGGGGCATGACACCACTTTATGAAGGGAAGTCCAAGCGCTTGTGGACCACGGAGAATCCTCACACGCTCCGCATGGAGTTCAAGAATGATGCCACTGCCTTCAATGGCCAGAAGAAAGTGAGCTTTGAAAACAAGGGGCGTTTCAACAATGCGATCAGCACGCTCATTTATGGTCTGCTCGAACAACGAGGTGTGCCCACCCATTTTGTCAGGCAAATTGATGACACGAATGTGGAGGTCAAAAAGGTCGATATCCTGATGGTGGAAGTCATCGTGCGGAATCTTTCCGCGGGCAGTTATTGCAAGCGCACCGGCATTGAGGAAGGTCGCCCGTTCTCTCGCCCGATTGTCGAATTTTCGTATAAGAGTGACGAGCTCGGTGATCCGCTCATCAATGATGATTACATCCGCGAAATGGGGCTCGCCACCGCTGATGACCTCTCGTTCCTGCGCCAGTCCGCCCTCAAGGTGAATGATATTCTCACCGAATTTTTCGCCAAGTGCGGCCTCAAGCTTGTGGATTTCAAGCTCGAGTTTGGTCGTCTTTTGGAGGACCCGTCGCGCATTGTGCTCGCCGATGAAATCAGTCCCGATGGCTGCCGGTTGTGGGACTTGAAAACCGGGGAGAAGATGGACAAGGACCGGTTTCGCCGGGACCTCGGCAATGTCATGGAAGCCTACGAAGAAGTGTTAGGCCGCGTGAAGCAAAACCTGCTCTGAGCGCCGCGCCTATCCTGTTAGGGTGGTGGTTTTCCAAGGAGTTAGACTACGGAAGGGGCCGGGGCGATGCGCTCCAGTGCCGCGGCGAGTGCCGTGACGGCCTCGGGCGGGTGGCTGGCGGACAGGCTGATGCGGAGTCGGGCGGTGCCGCGGGGAACGGTCGGGAAGCGGATCGCGGGCACGAGGAATCCGGCGTTTGCGAGAGTGGCGGAGGCGGCGAGGGTGATTTCGTTTGATCCGAGGATTTTAGGGAGGATGGGGGTGGGGGAATGGGAGATCAGCCGGAGCTTATGTTGCAAGCGGGTGCGCAGTGCGCGGCCTTCCGGTGAGCGGATGAGGGACAGAGACGCGAGAGCCGCGTGTGCCAAGGCGGGTGGTGGCGCGGTGGAGTAGATGAAGGAACGCGCGCGGTTGGTGAGGAGATCGATCCACTCGCGGGACGCGGCGAGATACCCGCCGGAGAGGCCTGCGGCCTTGCTGAGAGTACCCATTTGGAAGGGGATCCGGTGTTGCAAGGATTCCTGTTCGGCCAGGCCCATGCCCGATTCCCCCAAAACGCCGAAGGCATGGGCCTCATCTAACAATAATAGCGCGCCGTAGGTTTCGGTGAGTTCAACGAGGTCGCGGAGCGGGCAGAGGTCGCCATCCATGCTGAAGACCGACTCCGTGGCCACGAGGATGCGGGCCGCGGGTGCCTTGGCGCGAATGCGGGCGAGCCACCGCCCCAATGAGTGCAGGTCATTGTGGGGGAAAACGCGCAGGGTCGCGCCGGACAGGCGGGCGGCATCCACGAGGCTGGCGTGCGAAAGTTTGTCGAGCAGGATGAAATCGGTTTTGCCGACGATGGCGGGAATGGTGCCGAGTGCGGTGGCGAAGCCGGACGAGAAGACGAGGGCGGCTTCGGATTGTTTTGCCTGCGCGAGGGCGGTTTCTAACAAAACATGGGGCGGCTGCGTTCCGCAGACGAGGCGGGAGGCGGTGGCACCTGCACCAAAACGCCGCACGCCCTCGATCAGCGCGGCTTCAATCTCGGGATGCCGGGCAAGTCCAAGGTAGTCGTTAGAAGCGAAGTTCCAAAGCGACCTGCCTGCACGCGTCACCTGCGGACCGGCGGGGGAATCTAACGGTTGCAATGCCCGCAACAAGCCGTCGGCCTGAAGTTTCCGGAGTTCCTCTGAAGGGCTGGGCATGGGGCGGAAAAGACGGGGCTCAGGCGCCGGCGACCGGGCGCTCCAGGGCCCAGCGGAGGAGTTTGGTCGAGTCCGCCCAGATGTTAGGTGAATTGGATTTCAGGACGACGACGATGACGGCGCGGCCGTTGAGTGCGCCGCTGGCGACGAGGCAGCGGCCGGCGGCATTGGTGGTGCCGGTTTTCAAGCCGTCGCAGTAGGGGAGGGATTTGAGCAAGCGGTTGGTGTTTTCAATTTCACGGGTATGGCCGTCATTGAAGCGGAAGGTGAAGGCCTTGGTGGCGGCGTAGGAACGGAGCAGCGGGCTGCGATAGGCGGCGCGGGCGGCGATGGCCATGTCCCGTGCGGTGGAAAATTGTCCGGGCAGCGGAAGGCCGTTCGGGTTGAGGAAATTCGAGTGGCGCATTCCGATCGATGCGCTTTTGCGGTTCATCAGGTTGGCGAACGACGCTTGGTCGCCGCCGACGTCACGAGCGAGGGCGCGAGCCACATCGTTGGCGCTTTTGACCATGAGAACTTTGAGCAGTTCGCGGCGGGAATAGACCTCGCCGGGTTTGAGGTTGAGCTTGGTGGGTTCACAAGAGGCATCTTCCGCCTGGATGGTGACGGGTTGATCGATGCTGCCGGCATCGAGGATGCAGAGGGCCGTAATGATTTTTTGGGTGCTGGCCACTTCGCGCGGGAGGTCCGCGTTTTTGGCAAAGAGGACGCGGCCGCTGGCAACATCGACGACGATCGCGCTTTGGCCGACGATCGGGGGGGGAGGGATTGGGGGGATCGCGGCGGCCTGGGTTGGGGTGGGGCTGAGGGCGACGGGGGGCGTGTAGGCGTCACGCTTCGGGATAGCCCGAGCGGGCGGATAGGCGGCGCATGAGGTGATGAGGGTTGCGGCCAATCCGAAAGTGGCGGCGCGGACGCAAAGCGGTCTGTGCATGAACGGGGATGATTCGCATCGACGGCCGGGGATCAAGCCGTGATTGTGGCCGTTAGATCTTCCGGGACTCAGGGCATCCGCGGTGGCAAGAGACTGCCATCCAATTCACTGCCCGCTTCAGGCAAGGACGGCTCCTTGAAATCCACCGGCCCACCAAAAAACCAAAACCCGCGTGAGTGCTTGGATTCAAACGCGAGGGCGCGCTCATGACCGGTCGGCAAAGGTTTCAAATCTTTTTCACGGACCTGAACGACTTGGACACGCGGGCGTGGCAGCAAGCTCGCAAATGAGAAATGGGGGAACTTGAAATGGGAGGTTTCAGCCGCGGCAGTGGCTGTGGATTCGGCGGGGGCGTCCGGGTTGTTTTTGGGATGCCGCCAACTGGCGCAGCTATTCAGTGCGCCGCAGGCGAGAACCACAAAACCAATAGAAATGAGTGGAGGGGATTTCATGAAGGGGGATCCAATTTGAGAAAACTAGCAAATCCGCTCCGCTTGTCCACCACGAGTTTCACCACGCGTGCGCCGCGCGCGTTGATGTTCTGACGGAATTGCATTGCGAAAACGGGCGGAATGGATATTTTTTTTGAGGTGCTGCCTTTGCTGCGTCCGTAAAAATGACCCATCCATCTTGTTGCAGGATTCAATCATTCCCATGAAAAACTCAAATTCAAATCCAGATCAGACCCTCAGCTCCGCGCGCCTGTCCCTCAAATCATTGCTGACTCTGGCTTCGGGTGCGGCTTCACTCGGGGCGATTGATTCGTCAGCGCAGGCTGGCATTGTCTATACCTCGCTCGGCGCACAGACCGTTGGGTTCCGCGACGGGCTGCTAAGCGTTTACGACATTTTTCTTCCGGGCACGGCAATTGTTGAATTTGCACGAAGCGTGGGAAGCGCTTCCGCCACCCACAGCATCCGCGCCCATCAATCCGGTGGCTACGTGCGCATCGGCCGACAGCCCGATCACCGATCAGAGGTGATGCCTGGATATGGCGGCATAAATGTCGCCTTCCGAACGAACTCTGGAGCCAGCTGGAATCATGCTTCCAGAACGGGTCAATCAACTTTTGGAAATATCATCCGGTCTGTCAATTCAGGAGGACTGTATACTACGGGCCCGGGAGCATTCTCCAACAAATACCTTCTGTTTTCGTTTAAAAATTCTTTGAGCGGAAACCAGCTCCAATACGGGTGGGTTGGCATGAGCGCGGCGACGGTCTTGGCCGGAAATCCGGAAAACATGTCGGTGACATTGACCGACTGGGCATACGACGATACCGGTGCCAAGATCACCGCCGGGGCGATCCCGGAACCGGGTACCGCAGCCTTGGCGATGAGCGGGGCGTTCGTGCTCGGCGCGGTGGGGTTGAGGCGATGGCGCAAGGGGAAAGACGCAAGCGCCAGAAACGTCGGCGACCTGATTGCTTCCTAAGAAAATCTCCGGGGCATGAGCCTCACGGCGGGCCTTGTGGCACCCTGATGTGATCCATGAAATGGTGGAGCGAGGAAAGCCGATGTCCCCCATTCGAGACGAAAATCAGTGCCCACACGGGCGGGACGCGCATGTCCCTTGGGCTTTCGCGTCTCACAAGCTTCCCTCGCAGGTGAGGAGGTCTTCCCTTGCGGCCTATGGGCGGCGGGCGCGCGGGATGCAAATCGTGCGCAGCCCGGGACAAGCAGCACTTGCCGCGCGTGTTGTGAGGCCCGCGCGGGAGGAACTGCTCCGCTTGGCCCGCGCCCACCGGGACACCGTGGATGCGGACTTGCGCAGCGATCTGGCGGCCGGGCGTCCCGTGCCGAATGCCCCTGAGCCATCGGAGCGCACCTATCCGCACGGCTTCTGCTTCGCGATTTGCGTCCGAGTCTTCGAGCGGCTCTCGAAGGAACCGCTCGTGCAGGGATTCGTGGCGGCTGGAGTCATCTGGAAGACCGTTTATTTTATCCAGGAAGGCCGATGCTTTCAGAACGCGATCCAGTGCGGGGACGACCTGCTCGACGTCGCATACGACACCAGCGATCCGGCGTTCGAGCCGGTGGTTTGCACCCCGCTTGAGGAGGCGGATTGGAAAAACCTTCGCGATTACCGACAAACGGCAACCGTCGCCGAAAAATACTACAAGGCGCGCCTCTTCCCGAACCGTTTCTTTCCCCTTCTGTTTCCGGTCGCTCCTTTTTTGCGACTGGGTGAGGGAGGGGACATTGCGATCTTCTGGCACGAGCACCTGCTCTTTTTTCAGGACATCAACGAGGGGTGGCCGCGGGTGGGCGCGCTCCTCGATGATGCGCCGTGGATGGAGCAGCCCCTGCCCGCACCGCACGCCGCCCGGATGCGCGAACTCCAAAGAGCGGTTGGGAGCGGAGCGCCCCCGCCGATCGAACTCCGCGAATGCTCGCCAGACGAGTTGCGCGCCACGCTCGCTTCATGGGAGGCGCTCCACGATCTCCCGACCGACAGGCTTCGCCGGACGATCACCAACCTCGACTTCTGTCTCCGCTCCACCGCCCGCTGGCTTCTCCAATGACCACTCCCCCGACCATCAAGAATCGATCTGTTCAGCAAGCCGTGGAGCCAATATAACAGAAGAATCCAAAATATTTACCCTTGACGCGCCCAACTGGGAAGATAGTCACGTGCAGAGTTTAAGTATCAGAATCTCGGCCAAATCACCCATCCTTTCATGAAAACCTATTCGACTTCAAATTCGGACCGCTCCACCGCCTCCGGGCGGGTGTCCCTGAAATCATTGCTTACCTTGGCTTCGGGTGCGGCCTCAATGGGGGCCATTGATCCGTCAGCGCAAGCCGCCATTGTGTATACGCCGTTTGGCTCACCCCAGACCGTTGGCTTCGGCTCAGGGCAACTGAGTACTTATTCGTGGGGCCTTCCTGATGCTACGACGATTACTTTGAGTCGGGGGCAGTCAAAATCAAGCACTCTCACCACGCACCGGGTGCTCGCGATGATCGACAACGGCGGCGTCTTCGGCCGTCAGGCGAACAACAGATACTCAAGCAGTGCAGGGACGAACGTGGCATTCCGCACGAATGCCGGCAACAATTGGGACAACGCGGCACCAGCCCGAAATGGCAGTTATGCCTTCGGAAACATCATCCGGTCAAGATGCTTTACCGCGTCGAACGCTAATTCCCTCACCGGCCCTGGGGAGTTCAGCGATAAATATCTGTTATTCAAGTTCGATCATGCAGGCCAGACACAGTATGGCTGGGTCGGCATGAGTGGGGCGACTTACAATGCAGCCGATATGACTGAAATGTCCGTCACTTTCACCGGTTGGGCCTACGACGATTCGGGTGCGGTGATCAATGCCGGTGACACAGTCTCCGTGCCGGAGCCCTCGGTGGCGAGTTTGATGATGGCCGCGATGGTCGTCGGTGCCTCGGCACTGCGCCGCAGGCCCAAGTCCCAACTGGCAGGCAGCGGTCAGGCCCATTGATGTGGAGTCGGATCCTTACTCTCGATGAATCCTTCCCCGACGCGGGTCCTTCTGGTTGGCTGGGATGCGGCCGATTGGAAAGTGATACGGCCATTGTTGGCGGCGGGGCAGATGCCGCATCTAGCAGGATTGATGGCGCGCGGCGTGCATGGCAACCACGCCACAATTTATCCCGCCTTGAGCCCCACCTTGTGGACCTCGATTGCCACAGGCAAGCGTCCGCCCAAGCATGGAGTGCTCGGGTTTAGCGAACCGACTGCGGATGGGCGCGGGATCCGTCCGTGCAGCCTGTTGTCGCGCAAGACCAAGGCGCTCTGGAATATCCTGGCGCAAGAGGGAAAACGTTCGGTGGTCGTCGGTTGGTGGCCTTCCTATCCTGCGGAGCCGATCCCCGGCGCGATGGTGTCGAATCATTTCCAACAGGTGCCCGATGATCCGGGGGCTGCCTTGCCTCCCTTGCTGCCGGGCATGGTTTCCCCGGCGCGGCTCATCGACGAACTTTCCGACCTGCGGGTGTGCCCGGCCGAAATCCCCGCAGAGATGTTGCGGCTCTTCGTGCCGCGCTTCGACGAGGTGGATCAGGAACACGATAAATCACTGCATGACCTCGCTAAAATTTTGGCTGAAACCATCTCGGTCCACGCGGCCGCGACGGATCTGTTAGAACGCGAGCCTTGGGATTTCGGTGCGGTGTATTTTGACACGATTGATCATGCCAGCCATCGGTTCATGCAATACCATCCACCCCGGCGCAGCGGGGTGGCGGAGCGCGAGTTCGAATTGTATCGGGACGTGGTTGCCAACGTCTATCGTCATCACGATGCGATGCTGGGCCGCTACCTCCAGTTGGCGGGACCGGACACCCACATCCTGGTGGTTTCCGACCACGGCTTCCACTCGGACTTGCTGAGGCCGCAGTGGATTCCTGCCGAGCCGGCGGGCCCTGCGGTCGAACACCGGCACTTCGGCATCTTCGTGATGGCCGGCCCCGGATTGCAGCGAGGCGAACGGATTTTCGGCAGTTCCATTTTGGACGTCACGCCCACGGTGTTGACCTTGTTTGGTTTGCCAGTGGGATTGGACATGGACGGCACGCCACAGACGCAAGCCTGGGAACAGCCACCCGAAATCCAGCGCATCCCGTCCTGGGACAGCGTGCCCGGCGAAGACGGACAACATCCTCCGAATGCCATTCAGGATCCCCGGACGGCCGCCGCTGCCTTGGAACAAATGATCGCCCTCGGATATATCGCACCCCTGCCGGATGACGTGACCGAAGCGGTGCGCGAAACCACCCGTGAACTGGATTACAACTTGGCCCGCGCGTTTTCCGACGCCAATCAAGCACACGAGGCCGCGCCCATCCTGGAGCGGCTCTGGGAAGAATGGCCGATGGAGCACCGCTTCGGCCTGCATCTGATAGACGCCCTCGGACGTCTGGGACGGGTGGCGCCACGGCGCGAGGCCTTGCAGAAATTGCGTGCCCGCAGCGAACAATTCGCCGCCGAAGCGAAAGAAAAACTCAGCACCTGGCCCGAGGAACCTGCGACAACCGATGCCATCGCACAACGGCAACCGGAGGCGCGGCGCAGGGCCTTCGAGCACCGCACTTATATCGAACGCTCACAAGGATTGGGACGGCTGTTGGTCCGGGAGGAAATTACCCAGGCGCTGTTAGAGGGCGACCGCGCGAGGGCCTCCGCAGAGCTGGAATCACTCATGGATGGCCGGAATCTACCGCCCGGACTGGCGGGTTTTGTCGCGGCCACTCTGGTCGACATCGGACGCGGGGACGAGGCACTGCCAATCCTCGATTCCCTGCTGGAAATCGATCCGGAAAGCCCGGCCCTCGAAGCGCTGCGGGCCGAGATTTATTACCGGAAAAAAGATTGGCAGGGGGTCGTCGACGCGGCGTCCGGCGCGCTCGGACTCGTCTATTTCAACCCGCGCCTCCACATGCTCCTCGGGCTGGCGCTGGTCCAATTGGGACACACGAGCGATGGCACCAACGAACTGCGGGTGGCGGTGAACCAGAATCCGTCCCAACTCATCGCACTGTATGCGCTCGAGCGTCTTTCTCGCGATGACGTGGAGGTGTCGCAGCGATACCGCCTCATGCGCGATGCTGTTAGAAAAAGCATGACCCGCGAGCGCCGCGAGCGCAATATGCGGCCCCCGGTTTCTAACACCCCTGAAGCCGGCTATGATTTCACCGCCTGGTGTCAGGAACCGGCCCCCGTGCTTGGCCCGCTTGCGCCCGATGAGATCGTGGTGGTTTCCGGTTTGCCGCGCAGCGGCACATCCATGCTCATGCGGGTGCTCGAAGCCGGCGGTGTCCCCGTCATTGCGGACGATCATCGGCCTGCGGACGAGAGTAACCGGCATGGATATTTCGAACTCGCGGCAGTGAAAAACATCGCACGCGACATTGGCTGGATCCCGCAAGCCTACCGGAAAGCGGTGAAAGTGGTTGCACCGCTCTTGCAATATCTGCCATCGAAACTCGCCGTGCGGGTGATCGTCGTCCACCGCCCGATCTCCAGCCTGCTCGCATCGCAGGAAGCCATGAAGGAGCGACTCGGCACCGTGGCCCACGGCAGCGACGAGGGCGCTTTGGCCCGCCACTTCGCCGCTGCAATGCAGAAGTTGCCGGAGATGTTCCGGACCCGGCCGCAGTGGAGTGTCCTCCATGTCGCCTACGAAACGACCCTCACAGATCCAGTTGGCCAATCCGCCCGCCTGGCCGCCTTTCTCGGCCCGCACTTTGATGCCCGGCGCGCGGCCTCGGCGATCGATTCGTCGCAGAAGCGATTCTGAAAGAACTCTTATTTCAAAATCGGCCGAGTCGTTCGATTCAGGAAATGCGATCTGGACGCGGTCTAGGAGTGGATGCGGATGGGTTGATAGATGCCCAGTGTCAAGGATTCGCAGCGCGTCGTGTCACGGGTGTGCTCTGCGGGATTTACAAGTCCGGTCGTGTGGACACAATGGCGGCGGATGACTGCGCTTTGGTGCAATGGCCAGTGGATGGAGCCCCGGGAATTTTCGGTGGAGTCGACCGATCGTGGGCTTCTTCTCGGCTTGGGTTTGTTTGAAACCCTGCTGGCGATCGATGGCGTGCCGGTCTTTGCAGAGCGCCACTTGGCCCGCTTGCGCTCGGCTTGTCTGCGCCTCGGTTGGTGCCCGGATCTGTCGCACGATTTTCCGACACTCATGGCGGACTTGGCCCAACGGAACGCGCTCGGCTCCGGTCGGTCGAGGATTCGGCTCGCGCTCACGGCGGGCAGCGGTCCGCTTCACGACCTCGCGCTGGGTGCAGACCACCGGATTTGGATGTCGGCCATGCCAGCGGCAGCCCATCCCATGACGACGAGTGCGCACCTCTCGTCCTGGGTGAAAAACGAACGCTCGCCATTGGCGGGATTGAAGTGCGCCGCGATGGCGGAACATCTGGTTGCCTTGGAACACGCCGTCCGGCGCGGTTTCGGCGACACCGTGTTTTCTAACACCGTCGGCCATCTTTGCGAGGCCTCCACTTCTAACATTTTCGCGGTCGAGAATGGCACGCTCTTCACCCCGTCGCTCGCGTCCGGTTGCCTGCCGGGCATCACCCGCGCGGTGGTGCTCGAGCGGGCGGCCTCGCTCGGGATTCCCTGCGTGGAAACGGACCTCACGCCCGACACGCTCCGCACCGCCGACGAGTGGTTTCTCACCTCATCGCTTCGCGGACTGGTCGGGATTTCGCGGTTTGATGACCGGGATTTTTTCCCGGGCCCGATCACTCGCATCCTGCGTGAGTCCTGGGATGCCGCCATTCTGGAAGGCCAATGAGCCGTCATGCGTCTTGATTCATTGGCACACCATGGGCATTTCGCGGACCGGAGTCCGCCGTTCCTTGATTTCCGATTCTCAGGGACGATCTAACGGGTTGATCCCTGCCTTGGGCGACCTCGTCCGTGTTTTTGTGTTGATGCCGGTCGGGGAATTCTTCACCTTGTTTGTATCTCACCCTAATCCTCAATCTTATGTCACGACCTGTCACACTCTTCACTGGCCAATGGGCCGATCTTCCACTCGAACAATTGGCCCCACTCGCCTACGAAATGGGCTATGATGGACTCGAACTCGCCTGTTGGGGCGATCATTTCGATGTCGATGCCGCCGCTTCCAGCAAGGCGTATGTGAAGGAAAAATGGGAGTTGTTAGGCGACAACGGGCTGACCTGTTATGCGGTTTCCAGCCATCTGGTCGGCCAAGCGGTTTGCGACTTGATCGACTCGCGCCACAAGGCGATTTTACCGGCCGACGTTTGGGGCGATGGCGATCCCGAAGGTGTGCGCAAACGCGCAGCCAAAAAAATGATCACCACCGCCAAGGCCGCCCGCGCGTTTTTCAACCTCAAGCCCGGTCGTAATGGCGGCGATGATTTCCCGGCAGTGGTCAATGGATTCAC
>CAIYYV010000105.1 GCA_903930425.1 Akkermansiaceae bacterium
TAAATCGAGAAACCATTCGCTCATGAATCCAAGATTAAAATTACTGCTACAACGTCCCCGTGTATTGCTCGGAATGCTTGTTAGGAAATGCCACCCAGAATCCAATGGCTGCCCGTCGTGTGGTGGTGAGCCACTTCCCGGCACGATCGATCGAAGATATGGAGTGATGACACTTGGACGCTGTTCGGATTGCTTACTGCTATTTAGGTCCCCTACGGACACGCCAATACAAAGCTTCACATTTTACCAAAAGGACTACACCGAGGAAAGCGTGACTGAGTTGCCGGGCCTTCGTCAACTAGCTGAGCTCAAAGCGGCAGGATTTTCTTCAAAGGGTGATTTGACTCCTTATCTCACTCTGATGAAGCAATTTTATGGTGATCGAGGCTCCAAGCTTGTGGATTACGGTTGTTCGTGGGGCTACAACACGTGGCGTTTTCAAAGCGAGGGATTCGTTTCCAGCGGCGTGGAGGTCAGCAGGACTCGCTGTGACTACGGCCGGAAAGAACTGGGCGTGGATCTTCATTATTCGGCGGATCAATTGCCCTCCGACTTTGACATTTTCTTTTCCTCACATGTGTTTGAGCATGTCCCATCGCCGGCTAAGTCTTTCAACGAGGCTCGCCGGCTTCTTGGGGATAAAGGGGGATTGTGTATCATCATCACACCGAATGGGTGTGATGCGTTCAGAAAGGCAAGGCCCCGCTGGTGGCATGAGCTTTGGGGGCGGAAACACCCCAATTTCCTCGACGATCAGTTTTGGAAAAGGCAACTGGCTGGCATACCCCATGTGTTGATGAGTCGCAGCGAGGATGGGAGTGTGCCTTTTCCCGTTGAATGTTTGACCCACGCGATGCTTGAAGAGATGCGGCCATTTGATTTGTCGGGTGATGAGTTGGTTGTGGTCGCGTGGCTGCCCAAGCAGGATCGTTGTGCCCAAGCGATTTGACGGGCGTTTCAGCGTCCCGGTTTCATTGCGACGTGGCCATCCAGATGGGATGATTCCCGGCCGCAAGTTCGATTCATGAGGCCGGCTCGAGCGTGTAAGCGTCCTTGCCGTCTTTCACAGACCAGCCGAGGGCGGCGAGTTCCGCACGCAGGGTGTCGGACTCGCCCCAGTTTTTGGCGAGGCGTGCCTGCCATCGGGTTTCCGCCAGGAGGCGGATGGACTCCGGAATCGGCACGGATCCGGCGGGCGCTTCCTCTGGCAAGGTCAGCCCGAGCGCGCGCAAGACGCGGTTGAAACCCGCGAGGGCCGCGGCGGCGTCTCTGCCTGATAGATCCGCGGCTTCACGGAGGCCGGTGAAGAGCCCGCCCAAGGCGGCCGGTGTGTTGAGGTCGTCGTTGAGGCTATTCCAAGCGGTTTGAAACGGGCCGAATTCAGCGGCGTCGAGCGGGGTGTCAGAGCCCATTTTGGCGGCAAGCGCGCGGGCACCCTTGGAGAGTTTTGCGAGGGCCTCGCGGGCGGCGGTGAGTGATTCGAGGGTGAAATTGAGGGATTTCCGATAATGGCCGCCGATCAGCACATAGCGGACTTCCATGGGGGAGAATCCGCGCGTCTCAAGAGCGGATAGAGTATAGAGGTTGCCGAGGGATTTTGACATTTTGCCTCCATCAACTAACAAATGAGCGATATGGAACCAGTGTGCGGCGAAGTGGCCGCCACAGGCGCAGGTGCTTTGGGCGATCTCGTTTTCATGGTGCGGGAAAACGAGGTCAACGCCGCCTGAGTGGAGGTCAAATGACTTACCGAGGTATTCGTGAATCATGGCTGAGCACTCGAGGTGCCACCCCGGGCGGCCATCGCCCCAAGGGGAGGGCCAAAAGTTCGGCCCGTCATCCGGTCGACGGCTCTTCCATAACACAAAATCTGCGAGACTGTCTTTTTCGTATTCGTCGGCGTTGGCGCGCGCATTCTGGGTTTTCCCGAGGTCGAGCTCGCGTTGGTCGAGCCGCGAGAGTTTGCCATAATCGGGAAAGGAGGCGATTTTGAAATACACCGATCCGTCACAGGACGAATACGCGTGGCCCTCACCGACCAATTTTTCGATCATGGCGATTTGTTGCGGGATGTGGCTGGCGGCACCGGGCTCGATGTGCGGTGCCAGCAAGCCGAGTTGTTCGCAATCGTCGTGGAATTTTTGTGTCCAGCCTGTGGTGAAATCCACGAGTGATTGGCCCGCGAGTTGGGAATCGCGGATGGTTTTATCATCCACATCGGTGATATTGCGGACATGGAGGGTGCGAGTGCCTCCGGTTTCCAAGACGCGACGCAACACGTCCTGAAGCACAAATGTGCGGAAATTTCCAATATGTGCGGGCCCGTAAACGGTGGGGCCACAACAATAAAACCGAAAGGTCGAGCCATCGATCGGGCGCATCTCGCGTTCGGTTCGGGTCAGCGTGTCAAATAGCCGCATGGCTGGGGTTTAGAATGACATGAGCCATGAGCCAAGAGTAAAGCGCGGCGGTGCATTTGAACATGACGCCATTATTGCCTTTTGAAAGTCTCCGGGGTTTGATGTCATGATCGCTATGAATGATGAGCTTGATGAGCTTGCGGTGATGAACACGGCGCATTTTGTTAAAATGGCTTATGGAAATGTGCCGTGGTTGCGCGGCTTGTCAGTGGACTTCATCAAGGAAACCCGCGGATTGGTGCCCGGTTGGAGGGTGCTGCTGGAATCACGGAACTTCACCCAGTTGCGCGAGGAATTGCACCGCTGCAAAGGTGGCTCGTCGATTTTTGGGTTTGATCGGCTGAGGGCCTTGCTTCTGGCGAGCGAGTCGCCGACCACGCTGGAGGCCCGCGGCTTCGACTTCGTGGTTTTCGAACAGGAACTCGATGCCGCCGAAAAGGCGATGGCAGCAGTTGTGGATCCAGGGAAATGATGAATCCGGCAGTGCAATCACCCGAAAAGGAACTGCGCTTCACCCGCTCTGGCCAAGCCGTCGTGTTCTGGGTGCTGGCTGCAGTCTGTGCTGCGGCGGCCGTCACGTGTGCCGCGACTGCGATCTATCGGGACACCAACCCCCAATTGCCGCACCCGGCATGGGCACTCGTGCCCTTGGGTATCTCGTTGCTCACGGCACGTTTGGCGGTCGACATGACACGCCATGCCTATCTGATTCTAACGCCTCTCGGAATCGAGATTTTCCCGTGGTTTCGTCCGTCGGCGGGGATGCGTCTGGTGATTTGGCAGGAAGTGCACGCCGTCGAGGTGAATGCATCCACCACCGTGCTGACCCTCCACCACAACCCGGCCAAAACCTCAGGGATCCACCTGTCTCTACTTCCGATCCGTCACGACCGGCGTGGGCTGCTGGCCAGGGCCGTTACTGGCAGGGTCGGTGGCGCGTGATGTGGCGCATCTGATAGAAAATCAGATCCGGATATCGACCATAGCGCGTTTGCGGCGGACTTCGATCCAGCGTTCGTATTGGGCGGAGGTTTTTTTCCGGCGCACTCGTTCCTCCATCATTTCGCGGAA
>CAIYYV010000106.1 GCA_903930425.1 Akkermansiaceae bacterium
CATACACGCAACACAGGAAATTGGTTAGAGTCGCTGATGTGGCTGAAAGCGATGGAAATGCCGAGCCCCAGCGTGGGCATGAAACAAAGCATGTGCACAAAACAAAGACTCAACACCCATCCCTCATCACCCCGCATCGCAAAAAACGGCACCAACAACAACGCCACCCCACCGATCAATAGCAGAACCCCCATCACTTTCTCAGACGAAAAAAACCGGTCCGCCACCAAACCCAGAAAAAGCGGCGCAACGATCGCCGCAATCGGCGCGCTGCTGTAGGCCCATCCGATGATCGACGCTAGACCGTTGGCATCCAGGCACGCCCCCAAACTCACAAACCACGCCCCCCAAATGAAAAACTGCAATAAAAACATCATCGAAAGACGAACAGGGGTCGAAGCGGGACGCGAGGATATCATAACGGCTAGGGCTTGATTCAATCATCATAACCCATGCAGATCCATACTGAAAATCAAACTCAGACCTTGGGCTTGCTTATCCGACAGACGTCATCGATGATTTGCACTTGAGTGCGTATCGAGTATCCGCGTTTGGTTGGCTCCATGGTTCAAAAAACTCTTCATTTATCTTCCGGGAAATGCATCGCTGGATTTTTCCTCGCCACAGCGATCGTGCTGAGTGCGCAGACAATTTCTGGCACACCTGCATTGCCTCGAGTGATGGTTCCCACCGGCACCCGTCGAGCAGAACCCGCCGCACCCCCCCTCACGCGACTCCTCTATCCCTGGAAAACTCACGTGACTTGCACCATCTTCTGGATCGGCGAGCAAGCGACCGACCACAACCCGACTCCGAATGCCAAGTCTTCTTGGGACGGTCAATGGTCGGTCAATTTTGGGGGCTATGACGATCCAGACACGGCCAAGCGGATTGCCGACCACCGCACCGGCGAATTCCGACCCTTAGCGTTCGTTCCAAAGCTCAATCCATTCTACATCGCGCTGCCATACAATGACGTGCTGAATTCTAGCAGCCACAAACCTGGGGCGGCGCGTGTCATACCCTGGTTCACACGCGTCAATCCGCAGCCTGGTGAAAGCGTGTGCAAAGGCCGCTGGATTCAAATTTACCGAGGAGGTCGCAGTTGTTTTGGCCAATGGGAAGATTGTGGCCCCTGGGAAACCGATGACTGGGAATTTGTTTTTGGCAACAAACCTCCAAAAACTCAGCAAAACGGAGCAGCCGGCATTGACCTTTCTCCCGCGATACGAGATTACCTCGTTTTAAAATCGGGCGACAAAGTGCACTGGCGTTTTCTTGAGGCCGCTCAAGTCCCTTACGGCCCGTGGAAAAAATACGGTCAGCGACCTGACGGAGAGGATGCGGATCTAGCGGCCCAGCAGAGGCGGATGGAAAATTTGCGGAAATTGCGCGACGCCCAATTTCTGAAGAAGCCGCTCAGCCAATTGCAGAACTAGGACTATCCCCGCGAACCGCGCGATTTAGACAAGTGTAGACAAATGGAGACTCAAATAATAGAGAAAGTTCTTGCGTGCGGATGTCGGATTGGTGTAGAAGTCGCGTATGGCAAGGAAACGATGGCTCGTGGCATGGAAGGATTCGGTGGTGAAGCCGGTATTTTACCACTGTATTTCCCGGGTGGTGGATCGGAAGCGGGTGTTTGGGCAGGAGGAGAAGGAGAAGTTCCGGACCTTCATGCGGATG
>CAIYYV010000107.1 GCA_903930425.1 Akkermansiaceae bacterium
GCGTTCCTCAGATCAGTCATCAACTGATCATCAAACGCCACCGAACGCTTCATAAGCGATTGGTATTCCTTTACCGAGAATTTCAGCAGGTCCGCCGCCTCCCAACCGTTGCGCCGCCAGTAAGGGCGCAGGTTTTCCTTCATATATTGGATGGAATATAAATCATCGTATGCCAACATCAACCAACGTGTAACCGGCGGATTTGATACTTTCCCAACATTGAATTGCAGGGCGGCTCTTACCGTGCCAGCCTGCGCCGGTGCAACCGGGGCTGATGCTGTCGCTGCAGGCGCGGACGAGGTATTGGCCGTGGTAATCGTCGCAGATGTCAATCCTGCTGACTGTGCCGCCACATATAAGTAACCCCAGTCAATACAGAGGTCATCACCCTTCTTCCCAAGGATTTTCTGCTCCTTGGATCCAATCTTCAGGGCGGTGAGCTTGTTCACTGTCTCGGTGGACCAGACCACTTCCTGCTTGGGCAGATTGACGGCAATCTCTCCTGAGGCATCAAATGAAAATTGGACGTCATGTGTGCCGCCATCCGTGGCTCGAAACTCATACGTCAGGTAGGTGACAGGCCGCGAAAGAAGATCGATGTCATCCGGAAATGCGGGTGTCATGAATGTGAGCGTTAGACTCACACCCGCATCCTCAAATGTATAGATCGTCCGCGTCGGAAAAACTTCCAGTCGCTTCTGCGCCAATGCCGGAACGGATCCACCGTTGGCTGCGCCCATCACCCTGTATTCCTTTCCATCGATGATGGCCCTGCTCGTCAAACGGTGCGCCCTGCCAGTCCAGTGCGTGGTGTCAACATCGGTCAACTTGTCGCCGGACGACCAGATGCTGAAATACGGATCGCAGGTCACCAGCGGAGTCGATGCCGGGCGGAAGGGTTTGGCCGGACTCTCTGCTGCGAATAAATTTGCCGCAGCGAATACCGGGAATACAAGCATTACTAATGAGCACAATTTCATAGAATTAGTGAATGATAGATGATTTTAGAAGGGGTTATAACCTCAGCGGATTGGCATCGAAGACCAAAACCTCGAATGGCTGCAGCGTGACAGTGATCTGGGTCCCGACTTTGCCCATCAGTGCCTTGATCCGCTGGTCGGGGTAGGGGGATTTCAGCGAATAGCTTGACGCGGCACCGGGCGGCAGATCCAGCGCCTGCCCAATGTCAAAGGTGAATGATTGGGATTTGTCATCCGGGTTTCGCAGCATGAGAGTGCCCTTGCGGTAATTCCATGCGGCGTATCCGTAAATCTCAAGCTTGAGCGGATCTCCGCCAACCCAGTGCGAATCGACCAAAACATCTGCATTGGCGCGGCCCCACTTCGCCGCATCGGCAACCTGATCCCACGCTTCGGCGGTCATCAGCGAGTAGGATAGATAGAGCTCTTGCAGGGTCGCACCATTCGCAAAATACGATCGGGCCTCGTTCTTCAAGTCCGGCGGATTGCTTTTGCCGATGGATCCGCCCTGATAGTGCAGCCCATGAACGATGCCGTGGTGCATCGCGGAGTTCAGCGGATAGAGCGGTGACGCTTCAACAAACGACTGCCGGCAATAACCGTCACGAAATGTGAGCCATTTCTCACGATTGAATGCTTCGTTAGATGGATCATTCCCTTTGCCCGACCAACCGACATCGCCACCATGAATCCGCCATGTGGAATCAATGTGATTCAACCAAAACGGTGAAGGCCAGGTTCCGACGGTGACGTTGATGAAGAGCTTGGGATCCACACGCCGCAGTTGATGCGCAATATCCAACAGCGCCATGAAATGCGGGCTGACACCATCGCCAGCTTTGTCCCATTTAAATGCATTGACGCCGCCTTCTCGCATGAGCTGCGCACAACGGTCCTGAAACCATTGCTTGTATGCGGGATGCGAGAAATCCAGTTTGCCATTCTCGGGAATCAACTTCATCTTTTGTGCCAGCGATGTCCGTTCCTTGTCACCGTTATAACCACCCAGGGGCGATATCCAGACGCCGAGTCGGCCGCCTTGCTTTTCCATTTGCCCCTTGAGCGCCTTGAAACCGCCCGGAAAAAGTTGAGGGCTTTCTTTCCATAATCCCTCATTGACCGAATCCCATCCGTCGTCCACCAGATAGGAGCAGATGGGCACTCCCCGCTTGATCACCAATTCCTCGTGGAAATGCTTGACGACGCCCATGATTTGTTCGGCCGAAGGCGCGGCGTCATACCAGCCATTATAATGCAAAAATGGGATCGACGGGCGGGCGCGCTCGCGTTCCACATAGTAAAGAAACGCGCGCCGAAGTTGTTTTGCAGGTGCGACACCGATGACTGAACTGAACTGATACGATTGCTTCGGCGTGACAATGAGTTGACAGTTGAACCCGATGCGCGCGCTGTCGTCACTCATGGCATTTTGACTTCCTGGCATTTCGACACCGGCAAAAACCCCGCTTCCTGCCATGGGACAACCAGGCACGCGACCCACCGTTTGCATGTCCGGCAACGAGAGGTCGATCATTTCAACCCCGTAAAGCTCGATGGCCCGGTTAGGGGAAGTCAATGAAACCGATTGACGAATGTAGTTCGAATCATTGCGTAGCTCGGCTCTCCACGTGGCGCGGATTCCTTGCTCGCTCGTCAGCTGACATTCAATTGATTTGCCAGAAAAACGCTCAGCCAGACGCCCCCCTTTGGCATCGCCATTGATGGATACTAGCTTGGGGTTTCCCTCCAGATGAAAGGCACGCGAGTCGAGATTGAACTGCGAATAGGACGGCAACTGAACGCCGAGGATCTGCTCGCCTGCCTTCGTGCAAACAGTGAAGACCGGATGCAGCGGGGTGCTGTGATTGCGCACACCAACCGATAGAAACCGAACACCATCCTCCCAGATCAACGCAATGCCAGGTCCCCATGTCTGACCTTGGTCGGTTCCCTTGTCGATCCGACAGGAAACTTTCCGCCTTCCTGCTGGATATGGATATTCCGCAACCTTGGCCTCATCCGCCGTCGCCTTGAAATCAAAACGACCCTCGATCAGGGTGTTAGGACAAGGTGACAATTCAAAAATACTCCCTTCGCCTAACGGGCCGTTGTTAGAGTGCGATTTCGCCTCTCCCTGGCCGTTCATCTTCCCGATGCGGATCAGCTTCGGATCGCCCGGAAAGTCGGTGCGCGGAAAAGCAGCCAACTCGCTCCATGCAATCCCGTCATGACTCACTAAAATATGAATCTTCTGATCATCCATCCGCACTGCGCACGCGACGCCCTTGGTCTTGGCTTGCGTAACCGCAGTGGTTGATAAGCGGAACAGAACGCGACCGGTTTGATCAAAAGGGACTCCTGTCAGCAAATTGGCGAGGGATGACGGTTCAAGGAATCCGTCGCGCAGCTTCCATGAGGCTGAAATCACCGAGTTTTCAAGAGTCCATATCGAATTCTTTTCCGATGCCTGTGCCATGCCCGGCTGCGGTCCGGGGAATTCTACATTTGCCCTGACGGTGGCCACCGCACTCTGAGCCTCTAAGGAGACTAGCGATGCGGAAAATATGATACATAGGACGAGCGCGCGGATCATGTTTTTATGAGAATTCTCGGGTGGATGGTTTGGAGAATGAATTTATTGTGCAAAGAATACGCAAAAATAAGACGCAGAATAACACAAAAAATCCAACTCCTGTAAAGCGATGACGGCGATGAGCGTGAACGCTAAAAAATCCGCACTGCATTGTAAATGGACGATACGGACTTTATGATGGACTTTTCAGACATCCCATTGAACATCGGTTTAATCGGACGGGTGTTAGAAATGAAAAATCGCCCAGGCTGACCTGATCTACTTTTTCAAACACCCTTCTTCAAATCCCGGGCGCTCCACAACGTTCCTGCCGCGGCCGCACCACTGCCGCGCAGCTTCCGAGCACCGTCCTTGCGTTGTGCGCCAAATCGTTCTCGCGCGGCCACAAATGCTTCGTTCACAAACCCCCGACTGCCAATCACCGCGCCATCCGTGAAATACCGAACCCGGCAACGCAGCA
>CAIYYV010000108.1 GCA_903930425.1 Akkermansiaceae bacterium
CACCCTGACCGGTTTTGATGCCAGCCGCCTTGAGCCATGAGGCACAAGTGATGGGCGACAACTTGTATTTCGCAACCGCCTGGCTTTGTCCGCCACGACCATTGGCTGCATTATAAGCCGTAATGAAATTCAAAATCTCCTGCTTCTTTTCGGGAGCATACCGTGACCCTGAACCTTTTTTGCTGGCAGCCTTCTTCGGCGCAGCCTTCTTCGGTGCGGCCTTCTTAGCTGCGGCTTTCTTCGGTGCAGCCTTCTTAGCGGCAGTCGGCACGCCTGCGGCTTTCAACCAAGCTGCGATGGTGAGTGGCGTCACCTTGAATTTGCGGGTGGCGGCGCTTTGCCCACCACGGCCGTTTTTGGAGTTATATTGGACGACGAAGTTAACGATTTCCTTTTTCTTTGCATCCGAATAACGAACGCCAGTAGTGGATGATTTCTTGTTTTTAGTACTCATAACGGCAGCGATTTATACAATCACTGAGTCGTTCGCAAGCATAAAGTCAGAAAAAATGCATCAGATGCTGCACAGGCGTCAGGGGCTCAAATCATGAGAATATCCACGAGGTCTCCCTCGGACAACATATCAAACAACTCAATCATATCCGCATTGCGGAGACGCACACATCCATGACTCGCGGGTTCACCAATCAGGTCCTCACGATTCGTTCCATGCAGATAGATACAGCGGTCGAGGGTGTTGGCATTTTCAACATCAAGTCCCTCCAGACGCACGATCCGGCTGAGTATCAAATCGTCAGATGATACCTCGCCCGATGGCCAGAATCCGACCGGGACGCGACATTTGAAGATGGTTCCGAGAGGCATTCCGTCGCCGATTTTTTCAAAAACACGAAACCGTCCGGTGGGGGTTTTGTGGCTGTCATTCTCAAAGCCGCAGCCCTTGGCAGCCGTGGAAACCCCGAACTTCCGAATGCTCGCACCCCCACACCAAACCTCCAGTGTCTGGTCATCGATTGAAATCACTAGGTGTCGCGACGCAATCATGCGGGTGTGAGAATCAGTAACGCATTGTGCCCACCCATACCATGTGACAACTTGCACACCGGGCCGGTCGCCGCAAGCACATGATCAGGAACCTCAAAGCCCGACGGCGCATATAACCCGGATAGATTAGGGGGCAAGCAACCGTCCCGCATAAAACAGGCAAGGATCACACTCTCCAACAAGCCGCTCGCTCCAATCGTATGGCCAAGGAATGGCTTGAGCAGATGCAACGATGGCTGGGATTCGGAAAACACCCTGGCCAAGGCCGCTGGATCCGCCGTGGCCTGCACTGCGGTGCCCGTGGCATGCGGACACAGCGCAACAGGCCACCGCCCGGACCCAACAAGCTGACGAAACAATTCAGGCGTGCGCCCACCGTCTTTAGGAATCCCCACCGGATCACAAGCATCTGAATTGCAGCCATAGTACTCAAGCCGGACGTGCTTCCCCGAATGCGCCGAAATCGCCATGGCAGCCGCCCCCTCCGCTGGAATAAACCCCGAAGTCCCCGGCCGATAGGGATCCAATGATAAATCACCGGAAAGAATTCCTGAAGATGCATAGTTATCTAACAACAACGGAACCAAGGGCAGGTCCACCGCCACCGCCAGTGCCCTGGGAGCCACGCCACAGCGGACGAGCATCATGGCAATGCCGATTGCATCGAGCCCCGCGGCGCATCCACTCGCCAGCACATGATGGGGCCCCGTGATTTGAAATTCGATGCTGATGGCCGCTGCCGGCTCACTATGAATGGTATTACTCGCCGCCATAAGCCGAAACGGCCGCCGACCCGGCCATGGGCCGAGCCAACCTGCGGCATTCCCACGACTGGTCCCGACAACGAGCGCCGCATCACGAAGTTCATCCGCCGACCAATCGGCATCCGCGATCGCCTCACGCGCCACATGCAGCGCCGCCATCGTCGCGGGACTCCACTTCCGGTGCGTCAACAACCCGCGGTTTTCAATCCAAGCCGCCGGACGCATGGCATGCGGACTGCCCGATCCCAAGAGATTCGAAAGCCGCTGAAACGGCACATGACGCGCCATCACCCCCACCTGATGCGATGAAACATGGGTGCCAAGAGCGGACAAGGCACCGAGGCCGACAATGGAGAGTGGCGAATCGATGACCACGGAGTATCAATCTGCTCGGTTCGGGCAATTCCAAAATGCGCGCATTCCCAATCACGCGGTAATTATAGGGTGATCTGCGCGCCCAATTCGACGACGCGTCCAGGCGGCAGCTGGAAATAGGCGGTGGCGGGCGACGCATTGCGTGCCATCACCGCAAAAATCAATAAGCGAATCCGGTCAATAAATGTGGCGTTTTTCCCAACCCCATAGGTTTCCCTGCCAAGAAAATACGTTGCTTTACCGGGTTGAAAACGCACGGCATCGGGCATCCACTCTTTCAGCGCTTTGGGGATGTCGGGCGTTTCCGCAAAGCCAAACTTCAGCGTCACACGGTGCAATCCCTCACCGAATTCCTGATAGTCCAAGCTCTCCCCGGTTCCCGCGCGTGGCTGATCGAGTGTCATCACATGAAGCAGGATAACCCGTTCATGAAGCACCTGGTTGTGCTTGAGATTATGCAGAAGCGCGGTGGGCACCTGCAGTCCCTTGCCACTCATATAAATGGCCGTGCCGGCAACTCGATGAATGCGGCCCTTGCTCAAATCCTGCAACAAAACGTCCACCGGCAATGCCTCGCGGGAAATGCGAGCATATAACCGCTCACGCCCCCAAATCCAAATCAACATGAGCACCATAACCCCCCCCGCTGTCACCAGCGGGAACCACCCGCCTTGCATGATTTTAAGCGAATTCGCACAGAGAAATGCGCCGTCCAGAACCAGAAACAATCCGGTCACAACAACAGCCTTGGGCAGCGACCACCCCCAAAACGCCCTCGCCGCCGAGAAAAACAAAATAGAGGTGATGGTCATCGTAAGGGCGATCGCGATCCCATAGGCCCCGGTCAGCGCCGCAGAAGTTTCAAAAGAAATAACTAACAGAATGCTCGCCGCCGCTAACATCCAGTTGACGGCTGGAACATACACCTGACCCACCGAATGCTCGGACGTGTAACACACGCGGAGCCGTGGCAAACAGCCAAGCTGAATCGCCTGGGTCGTCAGCGAAAACGCGCCGGAAATCAACGCCTGACTGGCAATGATTGCCGCCGCTGTGGCGAGCAAAGTGAGCGGAAAGCGTAAGATCTCGGGGGCCAGAAGGAAAAATGGACTACGGATCGCCGTGGGATCCGCCGTGAGCAGCGCGGCCTGACCAAGGTAGTTGAGCATCAAGGCGGGCAATACCAAAGCAAACCATCCAAGCCGAATCGGCCGTGTGCCAAAGTGCCCGAGATCCGCATACAAGGCCTCTCCACCGGTCAAGGCCAGAAACACAGCCGCTAGAATCGGCATCGCGTGCTTCCACTCACGCAGCAAAAACGCCAAGCCCTCCCAGGGACTCAACGCTAACAATACCTGCGGGTGTGACCACAAGGCTCCGATCCCTAGCAAACCAATCACCACAAACCACAACAAAATCACAGGACCAAAAAGCCCCCCCACCTTGCCCGTGCCAAATTGTTGAATGGAAAAAAGCCCGACAAGAATGGCGACCGCGACGGGCACGGCCCAATGGGAGAGCAAGGGAGCGCTTTCCGAAAGCCCTTCCACCGCACTGAGAACGGTGACCGCGGGGGTGAGCATGCCATCGGCATAAATCAATGCGGAACCCGCCAGCCCTAACAAGAGGACTTTCTTCGGGTCTTTACCGCCGAATCGCTTGAGCGCCGCACGGATCAGGGTGGAAAGCGCGAGGATCCCGCCCTCACCACGGTTATCCAATTTGAGGATGATGAAAAGATACTTCACCGAGACGACCAACAGGAGCGACCAGACAATGAGCGATGCCGCACCGATGAGATTCCGGACATCCATCAGTGATTGCGCGCCCTGCGGTCCCGAAAAACACTCGCGAAACGCATACAGCGGACTCGTGCCGAGATCACCGTAAACCACACCCAAGGCCGCAATGGTTGTGGCTAACAACTTGGGGGGGGTGCCTGCATGGCCAACTTGGGAATCATTCATCGTCGCGGAAAGGGTTGTCCGCGCGCTCGTCAAAGCATTTCAACACGCCCCTGACCAGCGCAAAAGGAGGGTAGTTAAAGCAAGTGCGAGAACATGGCATCCCGCAACTTGGGCTCAAACCAAGTGCTTTTGGGCGGCATGATGCCACCGGCATCGGCAATTGACATCAAATCCTCCAAGCCCGTTGCAAACAATGAAAAGGCACAAGCCGCGTCGCCCGAATCCACCGATTGCGCCAGTTCTGCGGTACCGCGGATCCCACCGACAAACGCGATGCGGGTGCTAGTCCGCGGATCATCAATGCCAAACAGCGGCGCTAACACCTCAGTCTGAAGCAGTGAAACATCGAGCAATTCCATCGCCGACCGATTGCAGGTGAACGCCGCGCGGAACCGCAATGCATACCATTGCCCTGCCATGTAAAACCCCAACGCATGCTTTTCGCCGGGATCGGAAGGGCCGGGCATGGTGATTTCAAAAACGCGGGCCAAGGCATCAAGGATGGCTGTTTCGGACAGGCCGTTCAAATCCTTCAGCAGACGGTTATAGGGTAAAATGCGCATTTGATCGTGCGGGAAAATCACCGCTAAAAATCCGGCACTGCCACCGAGCCCGCCGCGCTTTTGATAGATCCGCCCAGCCGCCGCGCTGCGATGATGCCCGTCGGCAATGTATAATGCGGGCAACTTGGCAAACTCGCGTTGCAGCATGATTCTGTCGGCCGCCTCTGCGACCGGCCAGCAACTGTGGCGCACGCCGTCGGCCGCAGTGAAATCGATTTCTGGATCACCCGCGGTGATTTGCCCGACAAGCGCGTCAATAGCGGGCACTGCCTGATAGGTCAGAAACACGGGTCCGGTTTGCGCGTTAAGCGCCTCGATGTGGCGCACGCGGTCATCTTCCTTGTCAGGTCTCGTCAATTCGTGTTTTTTGACGATGTTTTCGAGATACTCTTGGCAACTCGCCAAGGCGACCAAGCCGATTTGATGGTGGTCACCCATGATTTGCCGGTAAAGGTGAAACATCGGTGAGGAATCGCGCCGCAACACCCCGCCGGCAATCAAGCGCTGGAAATTCTCGCGCCCCATGGCATAGACCGCATCGTCATGCACATCCATGCCTGCTGGCAAATCAATCTCAGGCTTGCTTACCCGCAAAAAACTCAGCTCATTGCCCGACGCGATGACTCGAGCCTCGTCGGACGACATGACATCATAGGGCAATTCACAAACACGGGCGGCAAGGACTGGATCCGGACGAAGGGCGGCGAAGGGGGTAATGGTGGCCATGGGAAAGGGGCGACAGACTAGGCGTGTCGCGCAGCAGCACAAGAGAAAGCCATCGGAAAGCCATCAGAAAGTAGAGAGCCGGGTTTCATCAGGGCTTCACGGTGTTGACTTTGCGGGTCTCACCGTTAACCCGCACAGTGACCTCGCGGGGCTCGCGGGAGGTAATCCGGTAGGAGGTGACCTTTCCGGCCTGCCATTCAATATCCACCTGAAAATTTCCGCGGGCGCGCAGTCCGCTGACTTTACCCGTGTCCCATGAAGCCGGCAATGCAGGCAGCAGATCAATCAAATACTGACGCCCATCCACCCCAGCCGCCGGCCCACCTCCCGCGATTTCTTCCTGACTCTGAAGCAACATCTCGGCCACCGCCGCGCAACCGCCAAAGTTGCCGTCGATCTGAAACGGCGGATGCAGACAAAACAAGTTAGGCGCACCACGGCGGATCAGCATGGATAATAATTTTTCGGCGCGATTGCCGTCGTGGAGGCGCGCCCAGAAGTTGGCTTTCCAGGCCATTGACCAACCCGTCGAGGCATCACCACGGCGCTCGAGGGATAACTTGGCGCCCTGATAGAGTTCGGGGGTTGAGGGATTGATCTCATTGCCCGGGTGGAGCCCCCACAGGTGTGAGGAATGGCGATGGGTGATCTCGGTTTCTTCAAAATCCTCATTCCACTCCATGATGCGGCCAGCGGCATTGACCCGGGTGGGCGCGAGCTTGGCCCGGTTCGCATCGAGCTTCTGCACAAATTCCGGATCCAATCCAAGGATGCGCGCGGCGGCGGCGGTGTTTTTGAACAAGTCACGCGTGATTTGCTGGTCAAAGGTGGACCCGGCACAGAGCGCGGCCATTTGACGTTGCCCGTTCTTATCCTTGTAGGCATAACTGTTCTCGGGTGAATTCGATGGAATGACTAACAGCTCCTTGGTGGCGGGCTGCTCGGCAAGTGCCGCCAGCAGGAATTCGCTGGCTCCACGCAACACCGGATAATACTCACGTAAAAACCGCTTGTCCTGGGTGAATTCATAATGCTGCCAAAGATGCTGTGCCAACCAGCCACCGCAAGTCGGACCGATGCATGCAGGCAGATAACTCGGTGAGGTGTCGAACCACGGATTCTGCGTGTGGTTGGCCATCCAGCCCGGCGCATTGAAATACGCCTTGGCGGTCTTTTGCCCCTCTTTGGCGACGTCTTTGATGAAGCGCATCAGCGGCAGGTGACAATCGGATAGATTGGCCACCTCCGCCGGCCAGTAATTCATTTGCAGGTTGATATTGCTGTGGAAGTCGCCGCGCCATGGGGTGTCGTATTCCTCGGCCCAGATGCCCTGGAGATTCGTTGGCAACTGCGAGTCGGGACGTGAGCCCGAGACCACCAGATGGCGCCCAAACTGGAAATAAAGCAATGCCAGTGACGGGTCGGGAGAGCTCTCTTGGGCATTGACGCGATCCGGGGTGGGCCTATGCGCCATCGGTCCTTCCGGCAACACCAATTTTACCCGATCCATATAGCGGCGATGATCCGCTGCGGCAGCATCGCGGATGGTATCAAACGGCTTTGCAAGTGCCTCGACTAGCCGCCTGCGGGCAAGAGTGGCGAAATCCTTGTCGCTATAACTCGTGCCCGCAGAAATGATAAGTGTCACTTCGTCAGCACCCACGATGAACAACCCATCAGCAGTGGCTGAAACCGTGCCGCCTTTTGCATTCGCGCCTAACAATCCAACAAAACGCATCCCTTCGCCGCCCCCTCCCGGCTTGTTAAACTTCAGCTGACCCTCCATGAGCTGCACGTTGCCATCCGCGCGATAAGTGACGCACTGCTTGCGTTCGAGTGCCGCGGTGAACGAAACGGCGCCGGGTTTGTTAGCCTTGAGTCGGAGGGCAATGACTTCATCCGGTTTGGAAACCACCAATTCGCGGGTGAACACCACACCCTCCTTCGTGTAGCTCGTGGTGGCCACACCGGTCATCAGGTTGAGGTCGCGCCGATAGCCGGCCGGCACCGACTCAAGCGCTGGTGCCTGCGGCGGAACCCCGGCCAGGGCGATCTCCGCCACCTGAAAAAAGGATTCTGTCGGGGTAAATGTGAATCGATAGAAAAGACAGGCAAGCGGTTTTGCTATTGGATAGGTTTGGCTCTCAAATCGATTTGGGAAGGGTCTTCCCAAATTACGACGGTCCAGTTCGATCCATTGTTTCCCGTCCATCGAACCTTCCAGCACCCAGACCTGCGGGTCGCGAGAAGGCACATCATCCGCACTGGTCAACGCATACGAGGCCACGGTTGTTTTGACCGGCAACTCAATTTGCCAGACGACCGCCTTTTCGGCCTGATTGACACACCATTTCGTCGCCTTGTCGCCGTCCACGCAATTGACAATCGTCTTGCCATCGCCGTCCGCATGACCACTGGGCGAGGTCACCTTGTTTCCTGCGGCTTTCCTCCCGATACCGAGATGCAAGCGACCGAGTGTCTGGTAACTGCCAAACTGATTCATATCCTGCCAACCAGTCACTCCATCCCCATAACGGAATGCCCCGCCAATCACCCCGGCCGCACCGGAAATATCACCTGATAGAAGTTTCTCGCGGACTTGAGGCAGGCACTTGTATGCCTCGTAGTTGTTGCCATCATATCGACCGCCCGATCAGAGCGACGACTCGTTGAGCACGATGGTGTCATCGGCCACGCCGCCAAAATCCATGGCACCCAATCGCCCGTTGCCCAAGACACAGGATTCATGAAATGAACGTCCGGGCCTGTCAAACCAGACACTCATCGGCTCGGCGGGCGGTGCCACGGGCGAGTGAAGAGGCACCGCTGCCTGCACGACAGCGCCGACCCACGTGAACGCAATCAGCAATGCCCGCAGCCGATGACGGGTCGAACGGCAAAAAATAATGGAGGTTGCAACGCAAGTGGGGTGAGTTTTCATGGGCCGTTAGAATGGACGAACCGGGCCGACGCAATCGCGGCAGCGCTCGAATCAGCCAAAGTGAAACCCTGAATCCGCACCAGCGCCACAGCGAATTCACTTTTTGGGTCACTGTCCTGCATTTGGGTAAGAATCGCGAAACTTGGACCTTGGGTGCTCGCGGCGACACGATCCGTGATTTTTTTGAAACCGCTCTTGTGGCGGGGTCTTTTCGTGCCTTACGCTTTCCCAACCTTTCGAAAGCGTGCCTCATTCCACCCCCATCACCCAGATCCTTGGCGTCCTGCCGGCACGTTGGGCGTCCACGCGTTTTCCGGGAAAACCCCTGCATATCATTGCCAGAAAACCACTCATCCAGCACGTTTGGGAACGCTGCCAGCAATGCACCCAACTCGATGCCCTCGTCGTCGCCACCGATGACGCGCGCATTTTTGACGCCGTCATCGCCTTTGGTGGGCAGGCCGTGATGACCTCTCCTCATCACCCGACCGGGACGGATCGCCTCGCGGAAGCCGTTCGTTTTGCACCTAACGCCACGCATATCATCAATATCCAAGGCGATGAACCGCTCATCGATCCCCTGCTCATTGATGAACTCGCGGACGCCATCACGGGTGATCCCTCACTCGACATGGTGACCGCCGCCAATCCGCTCGACCCATCCGATCCCGCCGTCACCGACCCGAACGTCGTCAAAGTGGTGACCGCGCTCGATGGCCGCGCCCTTTATTTTTCGCGTTCTCCATTGCCATTTTTTCGCCACGCGGTCGCCGGCCTGCCGGTGCTGCGCCACAAGGGAATCTATGCCTACCGCCGCGCCTTCCTCGAACGCTTCGTCACCTGGCCACCATCGCCTCTCGAACTGGCGGAGTCACTCGAACAACTTCGCGCCTTGGAAAACGGCGCGTCTATCAGGGTGCTCCTCACTGCGGATTCATCACCCGGCGTCGACACCCCGGAACAAGCGCGCGAGGTGGAACGCATTCTGAATCACTTATAACCTGCCTCCAATCACTTCAAACATCACCCATTCATGAAATATATCTTTGTCACCGGCGGCGTCGTTTCCTCACTCGGAAAGGGGTTGGCCGCAGCCTCGATCGGAACGCTGTTAGAGCATCGCGGCCTCAAGGTGCTGATGCAAAAGTTCGACCCCTATCTCAATGTGGACCCCGGCTCCATGTCGCCCTATCAACATGGTGAGGTGTATGTCCTCGACGACGGCGCGGAAACCGACCTCGATCTCGGTCACTACGAGCGCTTCACGTCTGCCGTGCTTTCGCGCATCAACAACCTGACCTCGGGGCAGGTGTTTGATGCGGTCATCAAGAAGGAACGGCGCGGCGAGTATTTGGGAAAAACCGTGCAGTTCATTCCGCATGTGACTGACGAGATCAAAGGCCGCATCCACCAGGTGACCGAAAGCCATCCGGATGTGGATGTGCTCATCACCGAGATTGGGGGCACCGTCGGCGACATGGAAGGCTTGTTATTTCTTGAGGCGCTACGGCAGTTTGCGCTCGAGGTGGGCAAGGAGCATGTCTGCTTCATTCATGTCACGCTCCTGCCATACATCAAGGCCGCCGGTGAGGTGAAAACCAAACCGACGCAACAATCGGTCGCCAAACTCCGCGAAATCGGTATCCAACCGGATATCATCATCTGCCGCACCGAGGCGGATCTCGACGAGGACAACCGTAAAAAAATCGCCATGTTCTGCAATGTCGATCGGAAGCATGTCGTCGCATTCCGCGATGTGGCCCACACGATTTACGAATGTCCGCTGGACCTTCGCCGTGACAAGATCGACCGCTTGGTGGTGGACAAACTCGGCTTGGGCCACACGCCGACGCCGGCATTGGAGGATTGGGAACACTTTGTGCAACGTGTGATTCATCCGAAGCACAAGGTCACCATCGCCGTGGCCGGGAAATATACCGAGCTTCAAGACGCCTACAAATCGATCTATGAATCGCTCATTCATGCGGGCGCCCATCATGACACCAAGGTGCAGATTGTCCGCGTCGACACGGAAGCCGTGGAGGACGATGGGGCTAGGGCGGTCATTGGCGAGGTCGATGGCATCCTCGTTCCCGGCGGGTTTGGCGACCGAGGAACCGAAGGCAAAATCCTTGCCGCCAAATATGCGAGGGAAAACAAGATCCCCTATTTTGGGATTTGTCTTGGCATGCAAATTGCCACAATCGAGTTTGCGCGCAATGTCTGTGGATTGAAGGATGCGAATTCCACCGAGTTTGACAAGAGCACCCCTCACCCGGTGATCTGCCTTCAAGAGGAACAAAAGGGCATTCAAGATATGGGGGCCACCATGCGCCTTGGCTCCTGCGAGTCCATCGTGCTCGCCGGAACCAAAACCGCGGAATTATATGATCACAAGGATCACATCAAGGAGCGCCACCGCCATCGTTACGAACTCAATCCCGACTACCACGAGCGCTTGCAGCAGGCAGGCATGGTGATATCCGCCGTCTCTGCAAAAGAGGGCCTCGTCGAAATCATCGAGTTGCCCGATCACCCATTTTTTATCGGCTCACAATTCCACCCGGAATTCCAATCGAAGCCAAATTTTCCCCACCCGCTCTTTGCGGGCTTCGTCATGGCCGCCCTCGATCATGCACATCACAATGGTTGACGCATGGACGCATTGATCCACCACCTCGAAAATCAACAGGAACTCACTCCCCGTGAAGTCGAGGTCGCTGCGAATCTGCTGCTCGATATCACGGTCTCAGACGCCAAAAAAGAGCATCTGTTAGGGGCCCTTGCACACAAGGGCGAAACACCTGCGGAAATCGCCGGTTTCGTCGAGGTGTTCCTCGCTCACGCCGTGCCAACTCATATCGGATTGCTCGACTTGGACGGCCCCACGCTGGATGTCTGTGGCACCGGGGGCGACCAATTGGATCTTTTCAATGTGTCCACCACCGCAATGTTCATTGCCGCAGCCGCCGGTGCCGTGGTCGTCAAACACGGCAACCGCGGCATCACATCCCAAAGCGGCGGCGCAGACGTGCTCGAGGCGCTGGGCATTCGGATCGACCTGCCGGTCGACGGCTTCCGCCGCTGTCTTGAAAAAGCCGGCATCGGATTCATGTTCGCGCCGATCTATCACCCGGCATTCAAAGCGATCGCCTCCGTCCGGAAGACCCTAGCAGCCCGCGGTGTTAGAACCCTTTTCAACTTGATCGGCCCCTTGCTCAATCCCGCCATGCCCCAATGCCAACTCGTCGGTGTGCCCGCCCGCGACCTTTGCCCGGTGTTCGCTGAAATCCTCCAACGCCTCGGACGGGACAGCGCGTGGGTGGTTTACGGCACCACAGGCGATGGCCGATCGGTCGACGAGGTCAGCCTGATGGGGTCCACGCGCATCTGTAAATCCGGTGCCTATCAGGATATCCAGGACGAGGAAGTCCGCCCGCGCGACTTCGGGCTGAGTCATGCCGAGGTCGCATCTCTGCGCGGTGGCGACCCGAAAACCAATGCCGCCATCCTCGAAGCCATTCTATCAGGCAGTGATACCGGGGCGAAACGCGACATGGTTCTGATGAATGCCGGTGCCGCCCTCGCCTGCGCAGGCCTCGCCGACACCATGGGCGATGGCATCGAGCTCTCCCGCGAAATCATCACCAGCGGTGCCGCCTTCGAACGCCTTCAATTGCTCCGCAAGGCCGCCCGCTGACTTTTTCACAACCCCTTAAGTTTGCTTGACATTCTGCCCATTGTGGGGACTTTTTGCGTTTGAGCATGGCGAGGCAACACATCGACACTGCGAATTTGACGCACATGGGGGCCCAGACTCGGGCGATCCAACGGGCGGTGAAGTTGGCACTCATGGCCTGCTGTCTGGCGCTTGGGTTTGTCGTGGTGGCCACGGCATTTCCACAACGGCGGAAACTGGAGAAGCTCCAGGCCAGTCTGATAGTCGCCCAACAGCGCGAGCGACTCGTCCTTGCGGAGCGCGACTGCCGCCGGATCGAATTGCGCGCGCTCCGTGAAGACCCAGCATTTTTAGAACTCCAAGCGCGTGACCGCTTGGATTATTTTCGTGAAGGGGAACGGGTGCTGCGCTTCCGGCGTGAACGATGAGTGGCAAATGACTCACTTATCCGTTGCCTCCGATAGTCCGGTTGGTTAGTGTGAGTGCGCCGATGGCTGAAACCACACCCGCCGTTGAAATTTGCAATTTGGTAAAGGACTTCAGGACGTCGTTTCGCGGGCGGCCGTTGCGCGCCGTGGACGGCGTCTCGATTCGGATATTACCTGGGGAGGTTTACGGGTTGATTGGTCCGAATGGTTCGGGCAAGTCCACCACAATGAAGGCATTGTTAGGGCTGTTAGTGCCGACGGCTGGGCAGTGTGCGATTTTCGGCAAGGATTCGCTTCGAGTGGATTCGCGCGACGACGTCGGGTTTCTGCCGGAAAATCCCTACTTCTACAAACACCTGAGCGGCGTGGAAACCCTCCGCTTTTACGGGAAACTCTGCGGTCTCGCAGGTCGGCAACTCAAGGATCGGGTCAATGAATTGTTAGCACTTGTGGGTCTTGAGGACGCGCGCGACCGGCGTCTCGGCGGATACTCAAAGGGGATGCTTCAACGCATTGGGCTCGCGCAGGCGCTGGTTCAGGATCCTCGCCTCGTCATTTTGGATGAACCGACCGCAGGGGTGGACCCGGTGGGATCACGGCAGATCCGGGATTTGATTTTCAAGCTGCGCGAGCGAGGGATCACCGTGTTTCTTTGTTCCCATCTGCTAGAGCAGGTGCAGGAGGTGTGCGATCAAGTGGGCATCATCTTCCAGGGCCGAATGATCCGCGAAGGCCGGCTGGATGACCTCATCGCCATCGAGGACCAGACAGAGATTGTGCTGCGTGACGCCCGCCCGGACTTGGTTGCGCAGATCTCCGTATTAGTTGCGGAGACGCCGGGCACCACTCTTGTCCGCACTGGCAAACCCCGCACCACACTGGAACGTTTGTTCCTGCGTGAAATTCGCGAAGAACAACGATGAAATCCTCCTTGTCCAAGCTGCGGAAACGCTCGCATTGCCGCCGAATCCTCGTGATTTCGACCCACGCCTTCACGCAACTCGCGCGCATGAAGGTGTTCTATTTCCTCGCGATCTTCGCGGGCATCACCCTCGCTAGCAATTTTTTTGACCTGCCACAACACGCCGGCCCAGAGGCTGTTGGAGCCAATGTGCTGAGCTCGATCAAGAGTTGGTCCCTTGGGGCGATGACCTTGTTTTCCGTGGTGCTGTCGGTGGTGGCCACCGCCTTGCTGCTCCCCAAGGACGTCGAGGACCGCACACTTTACACCATTTTGGCCAAACCGGTCCCGCGTATCGACTACCTCGCCGGAAAATTGTTAGGGGTATTATTGTTAGTCTTTGTGTCGTTGGCGCTGATGGATCTGTTGATGGTCCTGGCACTTCAGATCCGCACGTCGATGGTGGTGGCGGAACAAGCGGCGATGGCGTCCGCCATGGGATACACGCCGGACGCCCTCGCGTCACTGCGTGCTGAAACCCTGGCAAATGGTCCTAACGGATCCCTGCAGGGCGCGGTTCTGGTGGTTTTTTTCCGGGCTGCCATCATGGCATCACTGGCCTTGCTGATCTCCACATTTTCCACCAGCACCTTGTTCACCACCATCGTCAGTTTCGCGGTGTATTTCATCGGCCATTTCCAGGCGGATGCGCGCGACTTCTACCTGCAGGCGGGCCAGGCCGGCCAAGGTGGATTTTCGCGGTTTGCCTCGCTGGCGGTTTCGCTTGTGTTGCCGGATTTTCAACTTTTCAACGTGATCGACGCGGTCATCGAAGGGCAGGCACTTCCATGGTTGATGTTAGGGAAAATCGCGTTTGTGGGGGTTTATTATGCCCTATTTTTCACCCTTGCTTCATGGTTCATCTTTGCCGACAAGGAATTTTGAATGCATGAACGCTTGGCTGAAAACCGGAATTTTGCTCATTGCATTGCTCGCATTCGGGGCGGCGAGGTTGAGCTATGAGTCGGGTCTGCATCGGGAGTTCCGGGCAGCCGGACTGATGGTCCCGCGTCTGGACATCGGCAGTCGCGGGCGGATTGGCCAAACCAGTTCCGCAGTGGCGCTTGCGGGTTTGCGCACCTTGGTGGCCACCTTTCTCAATTTGCGTGCCTATACCGCATTCACCGACCGGCGCTGGGGAGATGTCGAGCAGACATTTGACACAATGGTCGACCTTGCGCCGCACACGCGCAGTTATTGGGACCTCGGCTCATGGCATCTCGCCTACAATGCTGCGTCCTATTACCTGAACGATTCCAAATTACCGCCGCTGCGGCGCCGCGAGGCATGGCGCTCGCATATTTGGAAAGGCCGCGCGTTCATGGAGCGAGGCATCGCCAACAACCCGAATGACTGGAGGCTGCTTGCCAATTTGGGACTGCTTCTCACTGATCCTAACAAGTTTCCCGCGTTTCGAGACATCAACGCGTCGTTTGCGGCGGCAGCGGAATGCTACCAAAAATCCGCGGACACCGGAAAGGCCCCCGGGTTTGTCCATCGCGCAGGGTTGTATGCACTTGCCCGGGTGGCGGGAAAGGAAGCCGAGGCACTCAGGCTCGCTCGGGAGCTCTACGCGCAAGGTCCCAAAAGCCGCACTCCGACATTGCGGATGCTTTTATTCGTGCTTGAAGCTCATGAAAACCCGTCCATGAACACGGAACTTCGGGCGCTTGAGTTGTTAGGCCCTCCCGAAAAGGCGTATGCCGCGCTGGCCGCTCACTGGCAGCGCAGCCGCGAGCGATTCCCGGTTTTCGGGGTGTCGTCCGCCATCGAGGCGCTTGAGAAATCCTTGTCCATTCCCAAGGAAAAAAGCCTTTTGGGCCAAGCCCTCCCGCCCCCGCCGGATGTCGATGATGGGTTCCGAAACTGAAGTCTGAGGGATTGACCTCGACAGCGCGGCGGGAAGAGGCAAAGAATCGCCACACATTCCCCTGTTATTCCATGCGGATCGCTTTATTCGGTGACATTCATGCCAATCTGGAGGCTCTCGACGCTGTTCTTGCAGACGCGAAGAAACAGGATGTGACCGACTATGTCTGCATGGGAGATGTCGTCGGTTACAATGCCGATCCATCCGCATGCCTCGAAAAAGTGCGGGCCATGAATTGCCCGACCGTCAAGGGCAACCACGATGAGGACACCGCAGGCACCCACTCACTCGAAAGCATGAACCCGGTGGCCGCCGCCGCCCTCGAATGGACGCGCCTGCAACTCAACGCCGAACAACGCCAGTGGCTCAGCCGCCTCCGCATGGTCCGCCAAGTTTCAGACTTCACCGTGGTTCATAGCACCCTCGACCAACCGTCGCACTGGAACTATGTGACCAACCGCTTCGACGCGATGTCGAATTTTTCCTACCAGTTCACCCAAATCTGCTTTCACGGTCACACGCACGTTCCGCGCGTTTATATCAAGAGCGACCGGGTCCAAGAGGTGTTCTCCGAGTCCATCGTGATCGAGGATGGCGCGAAATACTTCATCAACGCCGGCTCGGTCGGCCAACCACGCGATGGTGACTGGCGCGCCTGCTACGCCATCTACGACTTGGACCACAAGCAGGTCGTCTTCCGCCGGATCGAGTATGACATCGAAACCACCCAGCGCAAAATCCTCGCCGCGGGACTCCCACCGATGCTCGCCGAGCGCATCGCGGAAGGCAGATAACCTGAGCTGACACAGCCGCCAAACGGCTCACCGCTTGCGCGCCCGGTGCCCATCACCCACTCACCTCACCCGCCAATTCCGCATGGCTGCCATCGAAAAACTCGACACCCTGCAATGGGTCGAGCTGGCCGATGGAGTGGAAATTGGTCTGAGAACCGCCGGCCCGATGCTCCGGGCCGCAGCTTACCTTATCGATTTGTTGATCCGCCTGGCACTTTTGATTTTTGGGCAAATCTTTTTGCTGTTAGCGGGCATTGTGATCAGCGGCAAGGTCGCCAACGGCTTGATGCTGTTAGTCTGGTTTTTGATGGACTGGCTCTATCCGGTTTTTTTTGAGGCAGGGAAGCGCGGAGCTACTCCTGGCAAGCGTGTGATGGGCTTGCGCGTCGTGCAATCGACGGGTTCGCCCATCACCACCGGCCAGGCCGTGGTGCGAAATTTCCTGAGATTCATCGATGGAATGCCGGTTTTCACCTATGCCTTTGGACTCACAAGTTGTTTGGCGACGAAGCGATTCCAGCGGCTTGGGGATTTGGCGGCAGGCACAGTGGTGATTTACGACCGGTCTCCACCCTTGCCAGTCATGCCCGCCCCGCCACTGGTCGCGCCGATCCCGCTGCCGGTCGGTCTCACGGCCGATGAAACGCGGGCGCTTGCCCTGTTTCGCGAGCGGGCCGGATTGTGGTCGGAAGCAAGGCGCGAGGAAATCGCCGACCTAGCATCAGTGCTTACCGGAACCACCGGGCCCGCCGGAGTCGACCGCCTGATGGCCATGGCCCACTGGGCACAGGAAAAACGCGATTGATCCACCACGGCCCGTTCGGTGGTCCCTCCATCAAAATCGCCTCCACTTGATAGGTTTTCCCAGTTGCCAAACTGCTGGCGGTCGGTTTACGTTCCCCCCGCCGCAGGGCCCCAAGCCCCCAATAGCCTCATAGTGTAATGGTAACACCCCGGATTTTGATTCCGTTATTCTAGGTTCGAGCCCTAGTGAGGCTACTTTTCTATTCAACCATTCAAGCGGATCACCGGCCGGACAGTGGGAGCCGGTTCTGTTAGGAAGCGGGATGAAGCAGCCCTTGGAAGTATTCGGCGGTGGCCGCAAGCCCTTCTTCCAACGTGTGCCGGGGTTTCCAACCGGCGGCAAGCAGCCTGTCCGCGCTGGCACGCGAGTGCCTGACGTCACCCGCCCGTTCGGGCGCATGATGGATGTGCGAGCGGGATCCGGCCTGCGAAACTAACTGGCCAGCCAGCTGGTTGATCGTGATTTGTCCGCCGTAACCGGCATTGAACACGCCGGTGACTCCGGGCGTCTCCGCAGCAAAGGTCAGCGCCCCGACAATGTCCTTCACATAAATGAAATCGCGCGTTTGTTCGCCATCACCAAAAATGGTGATATCCTCACCGCGGGTGGCTCGCTCGATGAAAATCGGCACGGCGGCCGCGTAGGCGCCTTTCGGGTCCTGCCTCGGCCCGAACACATTGAAAAACCGAATGGCTGCGGTTTCGAGACGCCCCTCACTCTGATACATACCCAAGTAGTATTCACCATCGAGCTTGGTGATCGCATACGGGCTCTTCGGCTCGGGCAACATCGACTCAAGCTTCGGAACAGTCGGATTGTCACCATAAATTGCGGCCGATGATGCGAAAACCAGTTTTCTAACACCCGCGACGGCGGCTTCCTCAAGCACGTTGAGAAGTCCGTGCACATTGACGTCGACACACTCGGCGGGCTTGGCCATGGACTCGGGCACGCTCACTAGCGCGGCCATGTGGAAGATGATATCGACGCCCTCAACGGCGCGTTTGACCAATGCGCGGTCGGTGACAGATCCTTCAATGAATGTGCATTCCAACCCGTCGAGGTTTTTCCGGTATCCTGTGCGCAGGTTGTCGAGCACGCGGATTTCATCCGCCACTCCCTGATAATGCTCCACAATGTGTGAACCGATGAAGCCGCTGCCTCCTGTGACGAGAATTTTCATATTGGATGATCGTTTAACTAACGGGGTTGAATGATTCTGATAGATAGGTCGAGTCGCGTATGGCAGTATTATCAATGAGGCTGTGACGCGTAACGACTTACAATCGCCTCCATTTCCTGCATCTTGTCCTCCATCGCCTTCACAAAGGCGAACTGGTTGCGGCAACGGTCGAGATTATGTGTCGGCCGGTGGATTTTAAAATACACATCACCACTGAGGAAATCTGCCAGGAAACGAATGCCGCACTCCAAAGTGAGCAACTTGCCCGCAAAGGCGAGGTTCGCACGCTCGGCATCATTGAGGAAAGTGGCAGAGGAAAGATAGCCCTTGACGAGCGCCTCGAAGCGGTCGAGGCGCACGCCGATGTTCGCGGGATCCGGATCATCCTCACGGGTCGTCGGCGCGGCGGTGCGAACCATATCCCCAAAATCATAAAGCGCGGATCCCGGCATCGTGGTGTCCAAATCAATCACGCAAACACCCTCGGCGGTGACATCATCTAACAGCACATTGTTGAGCTTGGTGTCATTGTGGGTGACCCGCTCAGGGATGGCACCGGAGGCAATGAGGTCCGTGATGCGGGATCCTTCCGCGACATGGGCACGGGCGAACGCGATTTCAATTGTTGCCTCTGCGACACGGCCATGGCTGTCTGCGGCGATGGCGGCCTCCAATGCTTCGAACCGCTTGGGTGTGTTGTGGAAATTCGGAATCGTCTCATGCAAACGTTCTCCACCGAGGGTAGCGGCCAACTTTTGAAACTCGCCGAACGCGCGGGCTGCCTGATAGGCCTGCTCATTGGTTTCAATTTCATCATAGCCGCGGGCCCGCTCGATGAATGGATACACGCGCCAGACGTTGCCGTCGGCGTCGCAGGCATAGGGTTTTCCCGTGAGCGCCGGGATGCAGGTGAGGGTGCGGCGGCATGCTTCCCGATTGCCTTGC
>CAIYYV010000109.1 GCA_903930425.1 Akkermansiaceae bacterium
CACAGCGGATGAGGACATTCATTAACGCATCGCCATCGTTCTTCAGGTCCGTGGCAAGCGAATCGATAAAGAGGCCGGCGCGTAGCCACTTGAAGCGACTCTTGAACTGCGAGGCGTATAGTTGATAGGCCTCCGCTGCCCGTTTCTTGAAACCGGCCTCACTGGTTAGGTTGAGAACCTCTGCTGCACGGGTTTCCTCATCCTCGCCTTCTCCGAACAATTCCGCTTCGGCGTTTGGATCATCCGGGTCTTCGTCGTAGCTGCCGGAATCCAGCAATCCATTGTCCTGAGTGCCGATGGGCAGCGGTAGATCGTGTTCGAGGGCATGGAGGAAAATGTAGTTCCGCAGGATGTGACGCTCAATGGACTGCTGAAAAGCTTCGCCGCTGCTTTCGAGTCGCTTGAAAAGGTTCGTCCGGCAGAAACCCATGAGACGCTTTCCCGCGAGTGAAAGATCGTGGATCTGCCTGGCCTCGCCCGCCGTTGGCGGATGGTGTGGTGCGGGTGTCACGTAATTGCCCAGGCCATAGCGCGGGAGGTTCAGAGCGTTGATGGAGGCGACCACGTCAGGAGCGTAGAGGCGGGCATACTGGTCATCGGGATTCTTGGCGTCGATTTTCACCTTCACCGTCTTCGGAATGCGCTCGGGAAAGTAGGAGCGACTGCCGTCTTGGAATGTTAGATGACGTCGACCCGTTTCCGGATCGGGAGTCGCGTAGTTCTCCTGGATGAAGCTGCGGGTGCGCCGGACCATGAATAGACGCATGAGTTCGCGCCAATCATCGATTCCCTCACTCTTCTCGAATGCTGCGAGGGATCGGACGGGGCACTGGTGGCGGCGAATGAATTCCGTCTCGCCGAGTGCGCGGAGAAGTTGCTCGGGACGCACGCCAAGATCCTTGTCCTCCGGGACAAACAGGCGGAGTTGGTTCGAGAGATCGAGATAGGTTTTGTTGTATGGCGTGGCGGAAAGCAGGATGCAGCGGCTTTCATTCTCCAGAATGTATTCCTGAATCGCCCGATAGCGCTTGCCCGCCCGGTTGCGGAGGTTGTGGCTTTCGTCAATGAGCACCACGCGATAGCGACGCAGGTTAGGGAGTTCCTTGACCGCCTTGGTGACGGATAACACCTTGGCGAGCAAGCGATACTCGGCGACGTAATCCAGCCACATTTTCACGAGGTTTTTCGGGCAGATGATCAGAGTCTCCGTGAATTGATCATCCTGAAACACCTTGGCGAGAGCGGTGGCCATCAGTGTTTTTCCCAAACCGACCACATCGCCGATGAGCACTCCACCACGTTTGTTCAGGTGATGCGCAGCAATTTTCACAGCCGCTACCTGATAGTCAAAAAGGCGATTGCCGAATTCAGGAGGGATGCGGAATTGGGACAGCCCGGCGCGGGCTTCCTGAGCGAGATGATAGGCGATTTTCACGTAGATGTGATAGGGAGGAATGACATCCTCACGCGCCCAGCTTTCCTCGATGACCTGGATGAGTTCCTTGGTGATGTCCACGCACCAGCGGTCTTTCCAGCGATCCTCGAACCAGTTGGCAAGTTTTTCAGTCGCATCGTGTTCGAGGACATCGACGTTGAGTTCCCCTTGTTTCGAGAGGCCAGCGAGGGTCAAGTTACTGGAACCGAGAAAGCCTGTGATCGGGTTGTTCGGGTCGGGTCGGAAGCAGAGGTAGAGCTTGGCATGAAGGGTGTGGCGCAAGAATAGCTTCACCACAACCTTGCCGTCCTTGAGTTGGTGAGCGAGGCGACGGAGACCAGCTTCGTCGGCATTGGTGGGCACGCCCAGGGTCAGCTGATTGCGGAACTCTTCGGCGAGCTTCTTTTTGAGGCGGAGGGCTGTTTGGTTGTCGAGTTGATCTTTTTCCGTAGTGATACTCAGGGCATCACGGAGTTCATCCTGGGGAACGCAGTGCATCCCAACCAAAAGGCGGCACTGATGGCCGGGCTGGCCGGACCACTGATCTATGAGGTCATCGATGGATTTCCAGCCTCGCAGGTTGAAATAGCCGACGCTGAAGTCCGAGCGCTCTGAAACATGGAGCGTCTCCCGCAGGGAAGGAAGGAGATCGAGATCGATGTTGTCGAATATGCGGGGCATGATTTGGGGTGATTTCAGGCCATGGGATGGGACAAATACGGGGGCAGCCTAACGAATCTTGAGCTTTTCCATAAGGAATCTTGGGTTCCGATCATCGAAGGTCGTCCGGCGCAACAAAAGAAGCCAGTGCCGGGCCGCCACCGGAAATCTGGTACCTCAAAATGAGAATCCATCCCACTGAACATGGCCGAAGGCTAACGGCACCCCCGCCGGTCACGCAATCACCATCGCGAGGCGATTGGCGCATTTTTACGTTAGGATTCTGGCCCTTGTCGCCTGAGTTTCAGTCACGTCTGGCCATCAAATCCGGGTGGAGGGTGCCCGCAGTTCCGGACGTAGATGTCGCTCACTCCCTTGGTGCTGAGGGACGCCACAAACTCGTCGGCCACCTGGGCGACGGACCGGACGGCCAGCAGGTCGGTGCGGTTCGCTTGGTAGAACCGGACGGCGTCGGCAAGCGTGATCCCTTCGACCGCGCTCCGGGCGCTCACCCATTCGTCGATGGCGGCGGCAAGCGTGACGCCGAATTTCCCGGCCTGCTGCTCGCAGTGCTGGAGCATTTCGAGGTCACGCCGGGTCGCCTCGTCGCCCACCGACCAGCCGTTGAGCAACCGGACGTTCGTTTGTTGGGCGATGATCCGGGCCTCATCCATGCAGGCGAAGCTGCGGACTCTTCGCCGCCTTCCTTCCTTCCATGCCATCGTGAACTGGTCGTATCCGTCAGCTCGGATGATGGTGTAGATTTTCACTCTCGCGGGGCCACTGCCGATTTCCACGACACTGCTTCGACGTTTCCTTTTTCGAGTCATCGAACCTGGATTTCGCGTCAACTTGTGTGGAATTCCGTGTGGAATTTCTGTCGCGGCCCTGTTTGAGAAGCCGCTATCGACTGATGTTGTGTGTGTTGTGCCGCACTCCCCACCCTCTCCGCCATCTAGCAGCAGCGCTCAATGGCTGGCTGGTCTTCCGCGAAGGTACCCTGCCGCGCAGTCTCGCCATCGACGGCAAAGCCATTGGCAAACTCAAAGGAGAAATCATCACCCTGTGCCATCACGCCAGCGGAGCGCCCGTTGCCGCATGCCAGAAAAGTGGCCAGTGATCGTCATGACCGAGTTGGAAGCGAGTTAGAAACAGTCTCTTCTCAAGAACTCAACTTTTGGAACGGCGACGGCCAATGGATGCCTGGCCTCGTTTCTCACTTCCAGTGCGTTAGCGGCGAGTCGCTAGGCTTCGGAATGGGTGAGGATACGGCGTAGTTCGTGCCTTAAGCGTATTCGCACTCAATCATGTGATGGGTGAAAATGGATAGGCACATATATCATAACGCATGTTATGCTGCGGCGCGCGCGCCGCGTTTGAGAAGACACCGGCCTTCACCTGACTGTATCCTTCACTTCATCTGGAACCAAAAGGGAACGGCGGCCAGAGGGGCTGGTGAGATTTTTTTGCAGATGGGGAATGCCCTCGTCATCGAGATGCGCCACCACCGTGTCCCATGCCACCAAACCCCGGCGATCCAGACGCAGACGCAACAACCAACCGGTGCGTGCCGGACCTTTCTCAAAACCGTCGAACACAAAATTTCCGAGGCTGTGGACAATGAGTTTGTCCTGATAGTATTCGACGCCCTGCGTGACATGTGGATGGCCGCCGACCACGAGGTCCGCGCCTGCATCAATCATCAACCGCGCAAGATATTTCTGACGATCATTCTCGGGATCGTATTCCTGTCCCCAGTGCATGAAGGGAATGACCAGGTCCGCACGATGGAAGCTGCGGGCGAATTTGATGTCCGCCACCACTTGCTCGTCCACACTCCACGCCACTCCAGGCCAGTTCGGCCCTGCCTCAAAAATCCGCGGCTTGAATTCGTTGTAACCTAACAGGGCGATCCGCAGGCCCTTTATTTCTAACAGCAATGGCGTGCGGGCTTTGGCCAGATCCCTTCCACCGCCGAAGTAGGGGAGATGGATTTTATCTAACAGGTCAAGTTGTTCGACAAATGCGTCGTGGCCAAAATCCCCGCTGTGGTTGTTGGCGAGCGAGACCGCCTTGAAGTGTTTGGCCAGCACGGGCAGCACCTTCGGGTCGGCTCGAAAGGTCCAAGGTTTTTTCACGGCCTGGCCGCCGGTGGCGACCACACATTCCAAGTTGCCGATGGCGGCATCTGCATCGGCCAGCAGCTTGGCGAATTCCTCGAAAGGATCGACACCCCGGGCCATGGCCTTGCCGGGGAGGTCCGCCAGCATGATGTCGCCTACGAAAACCAAGTCGATTACGCTTGGGTCGCCGGATGCCATGGCAGGGGCCGCCGTAAGAAAACCGGTGAGGCCAAGCGCGACGACGAAGAGGATTTGCCACGACCGGTGGCGCTGACAGTTGGGTGGTATGATCATGTTATGTAAAGTGTGGTGGAAAAAGCGAGTTACCTTATACTAGAGTGTTAGGGGGCGGAGGTTTTGAGTGGGAGCAGCGGGGTTCCACGAGAGTTCCAGGATGTGGAAGCAGCGGCCGAGATGGGCCGGGTGGGTGAGAGTGTGGAATTGGCGCCAGTGGGATGAGGGTGGATGGCCTTCCTGCGCAAGCAAGGCATCGCGCGCTGTGGCGGTGAGCCAGGTGCCTTGATCGCAAAATGCAGTGGGTCGCCCGCCGAGTGCTTGTGCCGCTTCGGCCACGGCGGTGAAATCGACATGGGCGGTGATGTCGGTTTCCCCGGGGTGATCTAACGGATTTTCTCCGGCCCGATGTTTTGCATAGGTGCGCAGGGTTCCGGCAGTGCGGTCTGGGTGATAATAGTCCTGACGATTGAACCCGTAGTCGGCCCAAATCATGAGTCCGGATTTCAAGCAAAGGACCAGCGGTTCAAGAAACGACTGGTAACAGGTGCGAACCTCGGTGCGATACCCGTCGGGGAAATGGCCACCCAATGGGATGAGTGCTTGCAAAAGCAGCGCGTCGCCGATGGCACAGGTTTCGAATGCCAAGCCACCCATCGGGTTGAGCGCGACCCTGCGCTCGACCCAGGTGCCGGCCTGCCATTCGACCAGGTGGCAGGGCAGGGCATCGAGAACTTCGTTGCCGAAGGCGATTCCCGGCAAGGGATCTGATGCAAATTCGATCAGACTGCGGGTGAAGCGAACCGGGTGAGGGAAGGCGGGCAGAGTGAGGGACGGGGTATCCTGATGTTCTAGCAGGGGATCCACGATGACGTATTCAAGGGTGGCGATGGCTCGGGAATCGAGGCGTTCGAGGGCATCGAGCACGTCTCGGGCCAGGCTGCCGTCATGCCCTCCGCATTCGACAATTCTCCAGCGTGCCGGGGAGCCGATTTCTGTCCACTCGCGGAAAAACCGGCGGGCTAACAACTCACCAAAGAGCGAACCCACGCTCACACTCGTGAAAAAATCGCCGTTTCTGCCGATTGGGCGAATTTCACCGGAGTAATATCCGAGGCGAGGATCATACAGGGCGGCTGCCATGAAATCGTGAAAAGTGAGCGGGCCGCTGCGTTCGATCCGTTCGCTGAGCAGGGTTTTCATTGAGGGGATGTGGCACGTGGGAGTTGCGGAGTGGTTCATGATGAGATACTCCTTGCGCGAGTTGCCGTCTGTGAGGGCGGCAATGGAACCGATTGAGGCATGGCATACCCACCCAAAACAAACTGTATCAAGCCCAAGAAGCCTTGGTTTTACAAGCGCAAAGGCTTTTGGGTGCCGGTCATCTTGCTCGGATTGATTCTCGCGGGCATTGCCTGGCAATTGGGGGAAAACTACTCCCGTCCGTATCGCCTGCGCGCAACGACCTATGATCTTGACCGCATCAACGATGTGGAAATCCCGAGTTTAATCGTCGATCGAAACGGCAAGGAAATCGGCAGGATCTTCGTGCAAAACCGCAGTGTCATTCCGGTTTCCGAAGTGCCCAAGCTGTTCATTGATGCACTTCGCGCTGGGGAGGACCAACGGTTTGAAACGCACGATGGCGTCGATTATATCGGCATCCTCAGGGCGCTCTATCTGAATTGGAAAGCCGGCGAGACGACCCAAGGTGCAAGCACGATCACCCAACAGTTAGCCCGTAATGCCTATGACCTCGAGGGTGAGCGCAGAAAATTTCATGAAACCGGCATCCAGCGGAAAATTGTTGAGATGTTCCTCGCCCGGCGGATTGAGAAGCGATACGCGAAGCGCGAGATTCTCGAATTTTACCTGAACCGGATATATTTTGGCAGTGGGTATTACGGGATTCGTTCGGCGTCGCTTGGATTTTTTGGGAAAGAGCCACGGGATTTGAACGCGCTTGAATGTGCTGCCATCGTGGGCAGCATCAAAAACCCCACCAATCTATCACCACTCAACAATGCGGAGGCCAACCGTCGTTCGCGCAACTTGGTGCTCAGCCGCATGGTGGATATCAATGCGCTGACCCGCAAGGAAGCCGACCGGCTTTCCAAGACTCCGTTGCAGTTAAATTCCAAGCCCTTGCGGCGCGGAACGACCCATCTTTACGAGCGCATTGCAGAGGCGGTTGGATCGGCCTTGGGTGAGGATGCGCTTGCGGCGGGCGGCTTCACTGTGCACACCACGATTTTGGCGGAAGCCCAGGAAATCGCTGGAAAATCGTTGTTAGAAAGTCTGGATCGTGCCGAGTCACGGCCCGGTTATCCGCGGCAGAAGCACCCGGATTATCATAAAAACAGCGTGAAACCGGCCGAGTATTTGCAAGGGGCGGTGTTGATGGTGGATCATGAAACCGGCGAGGTGCTTGCTCATGTCGGCGGGCGCGACTACGCGCAGGTGCCTTATGATTTTGTCGAATTCGGCAAGCGCCCGATGGGCACGGCCTTTTTTCCATTCATCTACGCCGCCGGGTTGGAGAACGGCCTCACGCCGGCGACCCTGGTAGAGGATGGGCCGATGGATAACCGTTCGGTGATGGTGGGTGGGCGCGAGGGGATTTTAGGTGAGTGGGGCATGGAGGTCGCCTCGCCCGTGTATAAGGGCAACATCCCGGCTCGTGAAGCGTTAGAGTATTCGAAGATCGCCGCCACGGTGCGCTTTGCGGATCAAACCGGTTTGCAGCGCGTCGTGAACACCGCCTGCCGATTCGGCTTGCCCTTGCAAAAGGCGGAACTCCTCCGCCGCATGGCCGTCGGCTTTGAGGAAGTGTCGTTGAAGCAAGCGGTCCGCGCGATGGCCGCCTTCGCATCGGGCGGCAGGCTCGGTCCCGAACGGTTAGTTTATGTCGACCGGGTTGAAGACCCATCGGGTCGTGTGATCTATCGGCGCGAACGCCAGCCGGTGTGGCGCACCAGCGTCATTGATGAGGCGACGGCCTGGCAGGTGCACAGCATGATGGCCGGTTCACTGTATCGTGGCACTTCGAAGGGTGTGCTCGACGGTTTGCTGGAAAAGCCATTCAACGGTGCAGGCAAGGGCGGCACCACTCATGATTTTGGCGATTGTTGGTTTCTCGGATACAACAAACGCGTCACTTGCGGGGTTTGGACCGGTTTTCTAACAATGAATGACGGGGCGATTTATCCGGGGGCCTTCAGCCGGGATCTTGCGATGCCGGTTTGGCAGGCGGTGATGAATGCGATCACGCCATCATTGGGCGGCGAAAAGCTGGTGGTGCCACGCAATGTGGTCGAGGTTCCCGTGTGTTCGGTATCCGGCCAGCGGGCGACCCAGTTCTGTCAGGAATATGCCGAGGCACCCGGCTCGGGCGTGATTCGGTCGCGCAGCACTGCGGTGACCGAGTATTTTCGCCGGGGCACTGAGAATGTGCCGTTTTGTACGATTCATTCGGGCACGCTGATAGACGGAGGAGGTTCTGAAATGGCGATTCTCAATCTTCCCGCGTTGGAGGTGGTTCCGGTGCGGGCGCAGTCACCCGTGTTGTTAGGAGATGACCCTTATCACACCGAACTGCCGAGTTTTGCCGCCACCGTTTCGGAAGGCGGCTTGGGGAGAAACCGCACCAATGTCCTCGACAGTCTGGATTTGGGAGCTGTCGAGGAATCCATCCCGTTGCCGCGTCCGCGGCGGCTTGAAATTGAGGACGAATGAGCCGCAGGGAAATCAGGCGGCGAGGCGATGGTTGAGAGCGATCGAGCGGCGCAGTGCGCGCATGACTTCGACGAGTCCTTGGCATGAGGCGGCGGCTGCGGCACAGGTGGGATCGTGGTTGGCGTGGCGGCTGACATGACGCCCGATCTCGGAGAATAACTGGCGCATCCGGGTGTCGAGCACTCCGCATTCAGCACGCAGGATTGAAAGTTGGCGATTGCACTCGCCGATGACCTGGAAGGCGGCCGACGCTTGGGCGCGGCGGTCTTGTTTCTTCACATTGAGTTTTTCATCGACAAGGTCGACTTTGGCATCTCCCTCTTCGATTTGATCACCGATGAGGATGCGTTGCTGTTTGAGCTCCGAAAACTGGGCTCTCAGATCGATGAGGCGGGTGGTAACCTTGTGAATTTCCTGGGTGTTTGCGGGGGACCCGGTGGTCTCCTTGGTCAGCACTTCGAGTTTCATTTTGAGTCCGATGTAGGCGCGGCGCACCTCGCGCGCCTGTGTGACGATCTGATCCCGCTGGTAGGAGAGCCGCTCGAGTTCCGTGAGCAAAACCGTCCGTTCATCGAGCAATTCCTGCTGAATCTCCGGAGTGCTCTCTAGCAGATTGGCGCGATCCAGATGCGCCTGGTCGAGTGCCTGCTGACAGGCATCGAGTTTGGCATGGATCAGATCCCGCTCCTTGATCAATTTGCGGAGATTCCAATACTCGATGGAAAGGGAATCAATGCCCTCGACATCTTCCCAAACCATTTCCCCGAGTTGTGCTTCTGCTTCACGCAACAAGTGCATCTCACTCGCCGCATCGCCCAATCGATGGCTCCTTCGGAAAAATCCGAAGGCTTGAAAAAAACGGGCGACATAATAACGGGTTGAAGTCATGGCACTCTCTGCACAAAAGATTTCGGGCTAATAGTTCATCGGTTGGAGGGCGTTTTCTAGCGAAATCATTGGGCTCGCGGCCTGCGCGCGGGTCTAGCGGCGGCTCGCGGTCCGTCCTGCCTAACCGTTTTTTGCGAAGGCCCTGGCGAACGGGTGGCAGGACGCCGGGCAGCGGGTGGGGCGCTTTGTCCGAGCATCATCGCGATTTCCGCATGGTTCAGGATGGCCCAACGACCGGGCTCCAAATCACCCAACCAAAGACCGCCGATGCGCACCCGCATCAGCTTGGTCACTTGATAGCCGAGGGTTTCAAACATGACCCGAATCTGGCGTTTGGCACCGTGATTCAAAACGACGCTGATTCGGCGGGGCGACAATCGTTCGATCGCCTTCGCCTTGAGTTTGCCTTCCGGCGTGTAAACCCCCTCAAGAAACTGGTCGAGGTGAACGTTTTCAAACGCTTGGTTTGAAGTGACGAGGTATTCTTTTTCAACCGCTTTTGACGGGTGCATCAATTGCTGCGAAAGATCCCCGTCATTGGTGAGAATCAGCAGCCCCTCAGAATCACGATCCAAACGCCCGACGTGGTGGAGTGACCTCAGGGTTTCGGGCAGCAGCGCGTAAATGGTTTCACGGCCGAGCTCGTCTTCGCGGGTGCAGACATATCCGCGCGGCTTGTGAAAAACGACCATCAATGGCTCGCGCGGGGCCCATCGTTTCCCGTCGACCCGGACATGGTCGCCCTCGGCGATGCGCGTGCCCATGTTGAGGCAGGGACTGCCGTTCACTTCGACCCGGCCCGCTTGGATGAGCGCGTCACACTTGCGGCGGGATCCCAAAGCGCAGGAGGCAAGGTATTTGTTGAGGCGGGTGCCGTCTTTCATGGCTCTGGAGTGAAATGCAAAACGCGCGAAACCCGCAGGTTCCGCGCACGGACAAGCGAAACCGGTCAGCGAATCAACCTTCGTGCTTGGTCTTGGGAAGGCCGACCGGTGAGCGGCCATCCTGCCATTCGCCGCGCTCCCTAAGCAGTTTGACGCGTTCAAAACGCTTGAGAACGGAACGTTTGCCGCCGACGGTGGCGCTGGATTTGAGACTGTTGTGCTTGGACATCGCCTGAAGGGGTTAAGAATCGCGGAGGCGGAAACTACGGGCGATCCTCGCCCGTGGCAACCCGAAAAAGGGGAAAGTTTTTTTCGAGCAGTGCCTCCGCCATTTCCGCATGGACTCCCTCATGAAAATCATCGTTGACCATGCACACCGGCGCCGTCCCGCACGAGGCAAGGCACTCGGCAAATTCTACCGAAAAATTCCCGCACGGCGAGACGGCGACCGCCTGGTGGCGGGCCTCGCTCGCCGACCGGTCAATCCCCGTCAGTTCGCAGATGCGATCCATTAACTCGTAAGAACCACCCATCGCGCAGGAAAGCGTGCGACAAATGCGCATGTGGAATTTCCCCGGTGCCGATTGACGGAAACCGGGGTAAAAGGTGACCACTTCGAGCACTTGGATCGGTTCGAGACCGAGCTTGCGGGCCACCCACTCGATGGCGTCCGCCGAGATGAACCCAAACTGTTGTTGGACGATGTGCAGCACGGGCAGGGTGGCCGAGCGTTTGGACGCGGGATAATGCGTTAGGCATTCGTCGGCCAAGGCATCCAATGCGGGGGTGACTTCAAAGGGCGGAAAAAACTTCGAGCCGGGTGTCTCGGGTGAGGCTGCTTGGGATTCGATGCAGGAAACGGACATGGTTATTTGACGAGTGGTTCCAGCTCCGCGATGGATCGGGTGCGACTGACGATTTTCCCGGTCAGATCACAGGTGATGACCGAGGGAATGCCGTTCACCTGATGGACGAACGGGGCGAGCAAGCCGGCAAGCAGGAGCTGTATCGGGATTTTCATAGCAATGCGGATTCTATCATCATCGGTCGCATTCACCCATCACGAAATCGAGCGAGCCAAGAATCGCTGGGATGTCCGAAACCATGTGGCCCGGCAACAAGCGGGAAACGATCGACAAATTGCAAAACGATGGGCTGCGGATCTTCAAACGATAGGGAACTCCGCCACCCTTCGAGTGAATGTAAAACCCGAGTTCTCCCTTCGGGTTTTCCGCCGCGAAATACACCTCCCCCGATGGCGCGTCTATGCCTTGAGTCGCCACGATGAAATGCTGGATGAGCTCCTCCATCGACATCATGACCCGCTCCTTGTGTGGAAGCATGCTCTTGCACTCTGCCATGTTCACCGGACCTCCAGGCAGGGTGTCAAGCACCTGATGACAAAGGCGAACCGATTGACGGATTTCCTCCATGCGGATCTGATAACGCGCATAACAATCACCCTCGTCCGTCACCGGAATATCAAACTGATAGTTATCATAACCTAGATACGGGCGGTCCTTGCGAAGATCGCGGGCCACGCCCGACGCCCGCAGATTCGGCCCGGTGAGCCCCCAGGCAATCGCCGATTCACGACTGATGACCCCAACCCCCGCCATCCGGTCGATAAAGATTTTGTTTTTATCTAACAATGTTGAGATTTCAGCGAGGGTCACGAGGCACTCGTTGAGAAATTGGCGCACCTGGACGTCACAGCCGGGCGGCAGGTCCCGCAATTGGCCGCCCACGCGGGTGTAAGAGGTGGTGAAGCGCGCGCCGGTGATCTGTTCGCACAGGTTGTGAACCTTTTCGCGCTCGGTCATCGTGTAGAGGAAAACGGTCATGGCCCCGACATCCATCGCGCAGACGCCGACCCCAAGAAAATGCGACGAGATCCGGGCGAGCTCACAACACAGAACACGCAGTGCCTGACCGCGCGGCGGCAGGGTCCAGCCCATGAGTTTTTCGACGGCGCAGGCGTAGGCGACGTTGTTGGCAAGCGGCGCGAGGTAATCCAAACGGTCCGTGTAGGGCACGAACTGGTTATAATGCATGTTCTCGGCGATTTTTTCATCGCCACGATGCAAAAACCCCACGTCCGGCTCGGCCTTGTGAACCACCTCGCCGTCCAATTCGAGCACGAGGCGCAGCACTCCGTGAGTCGCCGGATGCGAAGGTCCCATGTTGAGAATCATGCGATCACTCGCGAGCGCATCGCTTGCAACAGGATCCTGCAGCGCCGCATGCGCCGCACGCGCCGCCGGATCGGCAAACTCCATTTCAGTGAGGGATTCGTTCATGCCGAAGGCGGCGAAATAAGCACCAAAAAAATGCGAGTTCGCAAGGGGTTTATGATTTTTTTACCGGCCGCCGGGACCGTAGCGTTCGAGGAATTGCTGGAGCAAACCATCCACACGGTCGGTTTCCGCAGGGCGCTGCATCGATGCGCTCGGGTCGCCCACAGTGGGGGGTGGTGGTGCGGGCGCAGGGGTTTGGGCGATGGCCGCCGAAACGGGGTTCAAGGGCGGATGCATGGCGAATGATTTGAGCCACGCCACGCCAGCCGCGCGCACCCAGCCGCGGGCATGGGTGCCTGCCGCCGCGCGATCCACACGGGCCAACACGCGCAGCCCGTATCCCGGAACGCGGGATTCCAACAATGCCAGCATTTCATCCTCTGTGAGGGGCTTGAGCTCAATCACCACTTCTGAGAGACGGTCGGAAAGTCCTTCACTGAGCTGCGCGGCAAAGGCGTTTTCCCAGATGTCCTGATTGAGAGAAAGGATGATGTCGAGCCGCCCAACCGATTGACGCAAGGTTCCCAAGAAGGCCGCCAGCCTCAGTGCCGCAGGTCCATCCGAGGAAAATCCTTCCAGATCGTCAGCCACCAAGACCACTCGCATCAATAAGGACAGCAAACTGAGCAGGGCCTCGAGCCGCTCAACTAACAATCTTTCTGATGGGTTTCCGGCGTGAACCGCATCGATCAACACGCGCAGACGCGTCGAGTTTTCTGCGGGCACCGCCACGAATTGAAACAAGGCATCCACCCAGAAACCCACCTCACAAAGCGGAAGATCGCAGCGCTGAGAGAGATCCACGCTGAAGCGCCGACTGAGAACCGCGAAGTTCTCACGCGCCCAGTGTGCGGTCACCGCGTTGGGATGATGAAAATCAAAAATTTCCATCGGCCGATGCTTCAGGGCCGAGAGCACATCCTCACGATTTTGGCAGGGCACCTCGCCCGAGCTCACCAGAGGTTCCAACGCGGTGGCAAACAAGCGCCGGGCCATCAAATCTAACACGCATAACCCGTTCGACGCCGGCAGGGTGCGTAACAAATGGCGCAACGCGTCATCAATCACCGTCCCTCCATCGATCTGATTGCCCCCATCCGCCCGCAGCGGAATGAACTCATGGCTGGCTCCCAGTTGATGCTGAATGCGCGAAAGCAAATGCGTTTTCCCGTGGCCGGCGCGGGGCGCGCGCAAAAGCACGCAGCGACCGGCATGCTCTAACGGGACCGTGAGAAGATCCTTCAGAATCTCGTAAGCTTGACGGTTCACCACTTCCGCATTTGCGTTGGGAAGGTGCCCGAGTGATTCAAAAAGCGTTTGGAACGGGTGCTCGTGGGTCATGGCGTGGGGCATTCAGTCTCGAACCCACACTGAAGGCTTTTTTCCGTCTTCACAAGAACAGAGGATGAAAAAATCAGGACGGGCGGGCCGCCGATGGCCTTATGGAGTGTGCTCGTGAAGCGATTTGGTGCCTTCAGGGCCCTCGAATTCATGGCGTTCGCAAGAAACGCCCGCCAGTGTCACCACCACAAAAAGCAACCAACACAGTTTCATTGCACCACTTCATACCGAATCGCTCGCGAAATACAAGCGCCAAGCTCAGACGCGTCGGCACTCGTTCAAAACCGGATTTTTTGCCGGAGCAAAACCGGACAAATTATAACGTGAAATGGCCGAAAATCGGGGGCCGGTGTCCTCACCGCCTCCCCGGTCTAACAGATCCCTTTCCTCAAATCCCTAACACTCCAGAGAGTCCCCGACGCAGCGGCTGCATTTCCACGCAGCTTGCGCGCGCCGTCCTTGCGCTTTCCACCAAATCGATCCCGGCACGCCCGGAACACCCCGTCCACAAACTCCCGGCTCCCGATCACCGCTCCATCCGTGAAATATCGGACCCGGCACCGCAACATCCTGCTCATGGCCACATCCCGACTCCGGCGCAATGAATCCATCTCCGCGGCCACCGCTGTCTTTTTCATGCCCTTTCTCACAACCTTCACGTCGCGCCCGCCCGCCGGGTTGACCACTTCCTTGAGCTTTTCCTCACCCTCGTCCAATAACATCATCCGGTAGTCCTTGGACACTTTCCCTGCCCAGTGTCTCGCGTCGGCCTCGTAGCCCTTGTGGGCCATCAGCGCCCTAACAAGCCCCGCGCGCGCCTTCTTGCCATTACCCCTGGGCCCGCCGCCCATCGCCTCGCCATAACTGCTCCACCGGTAGTCCGCAGGATCCACCACCATCCCCGCCCTCACCGGATTCAAATCGATGTAGGCCGCCATCGTCTTCGCGGCGACGCCGTCTTCCACCAGCACGCTCTTGAAGCGCGATTCCCACAAGGTGCCCGTCCGTTCGTTCTTCGCATTGTACCAGCGCGTGAACCTCTGCAGCAGCGTTTTCATGAACTCTCCCAGATCGTGCATCCGATAGCTGTATCGCTCGTGGATCCTCGCAACCACCCGCTCGTCTGCCAGGCCATCCCGCACCCGCTGGCGCGCTTCCCGCAATTCCTTCGCCACCCCCGCCACCTCCACCTCAGAATAAATCGCCCCTAGGCGTTTCAATAACTCCTCGTCCGTGAGCCCACCCACCGCCATCGGCGGCACTTCTAACAATAAATGGACGTGGTTGCACATCAAACAATACGACAAAGCCCGACATCCCGTGAAGTTTTCCTGCATCCGCATATACGTCCGCAATTGCTCCTTCTCCTCCTGACCAAACGCCAACCGCCGCTCCACCACCCGCGTGATGCAATGGTAAATCACCGGCCGTTCCCCCGTGTCCTTCCACGGTGCCAACCAACGCGCTCGTCTCATAGGCCCACCATCCTAGCCCGATAAAACCCCAATGCAAAACAATTCTCTGATTATTTCTCTGTCCCCTGATACCGGCGGATCGGAGTCCGCTGCTCCTTGGGAAGACCCCGCCGCCCTCCGGTCGCTCTCCCGCTGCGCGGCAGCAATCCGCGCGGAGGCCGGGGTGTGATTCGCGTGGATTGCATCCTTGCCAGGGGGCGGGGGAAATGGCTTAACCAAGCTGCGGTTATTTCCAACCCAAGGCCGCTTCCACACCATCCGCTTATGTCTTTAAAACTCAAATCCACGGAGCAGCGTGTCGGCTGTTTTCTCATCAAGCTGGAGGGTCGTCTTGACACGACGACGCATCAGCAACTTTCGTCGATGCTCGACATGATTTTTGGGGTGCCGGTTCGGGCGATCACGCTGGATTTCGCGGGGTTGGACTACATGAGCAGCATGGGTCTTCGGGTGTTGATGCAGCTGATGAAGCGTTTGGCCGCGCAAAATGGCAGTTTGCTCATGATCCATGCCAAGGACTCGATCAAGGCCGTTTTGGAAATGGCGAATGTGCTGCCGTCCATGTCACTTTTCGCGAGTGTGGAGGAGGCGGACGCGTATTTGGACACCCTCCAAAAAAACGCTTGATTTCGAAGTTCAACCCAGTGTCCGCACGTGAGGCCCGTTCACCATTCTCTGGCGCGTCGGATGGTTGCCCTGATTTTGCTTGGGGCGGGGTTGGTGCTGTGGGTGGTGTTGGGATACAGTTATTTTTCGCAGCGTCAGCGCTTGTTAGATCATGCGGTGCGGGAAGGGGGCGCATTGGCGCAGTCGGTGGCGTCGCAGATTGAGGCGACTCTTGGGCGGGCGGAGGCGACGGTTCGTCAGACCGGGTTGGTGCTTTCCGGGAAGGATTTGAAGCGTGCGGAGAGTGCCGATTTGATTCGTCGCACCCTTGAGGATAACCCCGGGTTGTTTGGGATGGCCGTGGCCTTGCAGCCGGCGGTTGCGGCGGCCAGTGATTTTCAAATTCTTTACGGCTGGTGCGACGGGGCGGGCATCCCGGTGCTCGATCGTCCGGCACCGGATGACGATTACCGGAGCGATTGGTTTGTGGAGCCGGTCAAACGGAAGAGGCCGGTATGGATTGAGCCGTATTTCGACGAGCAGGCGCAGGCCACGATGGTGACGTATTCGGTGCCGGTGATGCGGGGTGGGGAGGTGGTGGCGGTGGTGACTTGTGACCTGTCGTTGGCGGGCATCCGCGGCTTGCTGGCGAGTTTGGATTTGGGTGAGGGAGGCATGGCCGTGTTGTTGTCGACACGGGGAACTTTTGTGGCGCATCCCGATCATTCGGATATTGAGATGAAACAGACGATTTTCACCCTGGCGGATTCGCAAGCGGACGCGGGGGTGCGTCGTTCGATTCATGAATTAGGGAAGCGGATGCTGAGTGGTCAACCGGGGCACATGAGTTACCGTCGCCCGTTTGGCAACACGTTGAGCGTGGCCCACATGAATTATCTAACAATTCCCTGCACGGGCTGGGCCTTCGGGATTTTCCAACCGGAGTCGCAGGTGTTGGCTCCGCTCGTGCGTTTGAACCGGATCAGCATCGCGGTTGCGGTCGGCAGTTTGCTGTTATTGTTGATTCCCGCGCTCGGCATTGCCTGGTCGATCACCCGGCCGCTGCAACTGCTCGCCGCGGCCACCGAGCAGTTGGCCACCGGCGATTTCGACGCGGCCCTGCCACCGGTGCGGCGGCACGATGAAGTGGCGCAGTTGACTGAGGCCTTTGATCAAATGCGCAGGGATTTGACGCATTACATTGCGGATCTCACGGCGACCACGGCGGTCAAGGAGCGGATGGCGGGGGAGTTATCCGCGGCCCGTGAAATCCAGATGAGCCTTGTGCCCAAGTTGTTTCCGCCGCTGCCGAACCGTCCGGACATCGATCTCTATGCGATGTTGATTCCGGCGCAGGAGGTGGGCGGCGATCTGTACGACTTCGCGTTGTTAGATGATGAGCACCTCTACATTGCCATCGGCGATGTTTCAGGAAAAGGGATCCCCGCATCGTTGCTGATGGCTGTCGGCAAAACCCTCATGAAATCCACGGTGCAAACCCTGCGCACTCCGGGCCGGGCTTTGGCGCACGTCAATCATGAGTTGGCAGAGGACAACGAATCGTGCATGTTCATCACGATGTTCTGTGGGATCCTGAATCTCAAAACCGGCGATTTCATTTATGCCAACGCGGGGCACAACCCGCCGTTGTTAGTTCGGACAGACGGCGGCGTCGAGGCGCTTGACGAGCCACCGAGCCCGGCACTGGGTGCCTGTCTCGGCGCGGCGTATCCGAATCACAGCCGTCACCTGGATCCCGGAGATCTGTTAGTGCTTTACACCGACGGGGTCACGGAGGCGATGAGTCCGGAAAACGAGATGTTTGGCGATGAGGGTCTGCTGGCTTTTGTTCGGCGCGACGGGCACCTGGACGCCAAGCCATTGTTAGAAGGGATGGCGGAGGCGGTGCACGCGCATGCCGACGGCGCGGCCCAATCGGATGACATCACGGCATTGGTCGTTCGTTATCGCGCCACTCCGGGTGGGCCTATTGCCGCCGCGCAGGCGGTGGATGTCGAGAGTCGGCCGCCGGATGCCGAGTTGAGCCTGTGCAATCGCCTCGACGAATTTCCGCGTTTGGTCACCTGGGTCGAAGAGCACGGGAGTGTCCTGGACTTGCCGCCATCTTTGATTTCCTCCCTCAATCTAGCGCTCGAAGAATGGGTGGTGAATGTGATCCAATACGGCTTCGAGGATGATCTCGAACACCGGATTGCACTGCGCCTCTGGCTCGATGCCAGCGAGGTGCGCGTTGTCATCGAGGATGACGGGCGGCCATTCGATCCCACTGCCCAAGCCGAGGCGGACACCTCGTTGCCAGTCGAGGACCGTCCGATCGGCGGCTTGGGCATTCATTTCATTCGCAGGACAATGGACCGCTTCATCTATCGTCGTGAAAACGGGCGGAACAAAGTGACTTTGGTGAAAGTGATTGATCCCAAACCACCGAGCCAGAAGGAGCCCACGCCATGCTGAAAACATTGAAAGGAATCTGGCTGGGCCTGTTGCTGATCTGCTTGGCGTCGGCCTTGTTGTTATACTCGGATCTCGATCGCCGGCAAGGAAGCGCCCGTCGCAGCGCTGCGCGCGCATTGCCCCGCCTCGCGGTGATGCAATGGAGTTCGACCGACTTGTTAGACCACACGGTGCAGGGCATGGTGGAAGGATTGCGCCTGCAGGGTTTCGAACACGGGCGCAGTGCCGATATCCGGTTTTTGAATGCGTCCGGCGACAACACGACGGGCAACATGATGGCGCGCGATCTGGCCGATGGCCAATACCAGATGATTCTAACAGCCAGCACGCTCGCCTTGCAAGCGGTGGCCAAGGCGAATGCGCAGAGGCGCGTGGTTCACTTGTTTGGCGCGGTGACCGATCCCTACGGAGCCGGCGTGGGCATCACCGGTCCCGGTGCGGGCCAGCACCCGGCGCATCTGGTCGGGATCGGCACGTTTCAACCGGTCGAGCGCGCGATCCGGCTCGCTCGGCAAATCCACCCGGATCTGAAGCGCCTCGGCACCGTCTGGAACCCCGGCGAAAGCAACTCGGAGGCCTGTCTCAAAAAGGCGCGGGCGACCTGCAAAGAACTTGGCATCGATCTGATAGAAGCCAATGCCGGCAGCACGTCCGAGGTGCCTGAAGCGGTGCGCTCCGTGCTCGCCCGTGGCGTGGAGGCGTTCTGGGTGGGCGGTGATATTGTGGCGATTGCGTCGATGAGTGCGATCGTGTCCGCGGCGCATGGCGCGAAGGTCCCGATGTTCACGAACGACCCGAGTGATGCCGCGCGCGGTGCCTTGTTTGGCGTGGGCGCGTCCTACACGCAGGTCGGTGCCGCCGTCGGCGAAATGGCCGGCAAGATCCTCAAGGGCGCGAAACCTAACAGCTTCGGAGTGGAGAACCTTGTGCCCGAAGTGCTGGCCGTCAACGAGCGCGTGGCCAAGGATCTCGACGCATGGACGCTTCCCGAGGACGTGCTCGCCCAAGCGCGCGCCAGCAGCCGCCCGTTGGCCGCCGCGCCGGTCCCCTCCCACCCGTGGAAAATCCGGGTCGTCCGCTTCAATGACGCCCAGTTTTCTGCGGAAACGTTTCGTGGCATCCTCGACGGATTGAAAAAACAAGACTTGCAGGACGGGCGTGATTTCGATTTGCGCTGCCTCAATGCACAGGGCGACATGACGACGCTCACGAGCATCATGACGAGCATTCAGGCAGAGGTGCCGGACCTCGTTTTCGCCATTTCCACGCCGGCCTTGCAGGCGGCGCTGCGTCAACTCGGGCGATTGCCCATCGTATTTTCGAGTGTTGGTGACGGAGTGGGTTCAGGCGCGGGCACTTCTGAAACCGATCACCTGCCGAATGTGACCGGGATCACGACGCGTTCGCCGTTTGAAGCGATGGCCCGCTTGATCAAGCAGTCTGTTCCCGGAGTGCGCTCAGTCGGCACCCTTTTCACTCCCTCGGAAATCAACAGCGAACTCTATCGGAAATGGTTCGCCGATGCCCTGCAAAAAGAGGGTCTCGAACTGGTCGCCGTGCCGGTCAATGCCAGCGCGGAAACGTCTGAGGGCATGATCGCCCTGTTGCGCTCGCCAATCCAGGTGGTGGGCCAAATCGCCGACAACGCGACGCGTCCCGGGTTTTCGCAAATTGCCCGTCGGGCGCGGGATGTCCAGTTGCCGGTGTTTTGTTTTGACACTTCGGAAATGGCGGACGGCGCGACGCTGGCGCTGGCGCGCGATTATTACGAAACCGGAGTCGAGGCCGCGGCTGTGGGCGTGCGCGTGTTGCGCGGTGCCTCACCGAAAGACATCCCATTTTCTAACACCCGCACCGAGACGCTCGCCATCAACCCGGATTTGCTGCGCCAATACGGCATCACCTTGACGCCGGAAAACCGCGCCAAAGCCAAGGCCATGCCCCCTCCAAAGTCATGAAAATCGAGTCGCGCATTCAAGGAACCCGCATGGTCGTTCAAGTGAACGGTCGCTTGGATGCCGCTTGGGCGGATCTCTTGTTAGGAACGGTCCGGGACCTTGTGAGGGAAGGCCATCACCAAGTGCGCCTGGATGCCTCCGGCTTGGAGTATCTCAGCTCGGCCGGGATCCGCTCGTTGCTCAAAATCCGGCGCGAGCTGGAGGCAGTCAGCGGGTCGTTCGGCATTGCTCCCGCCGCGCCGTTTGTCCAGGAAACCCTGCGCATGTCCGGTCTCGAGGCCTTGTTGTTAGTGGGCGAGGAGATGCCTGCCGACGCCGCGGAACCCGCTGCCGGTGACAACGCCGACTCGGGCACAGAGACAAGCGCCGAGACCGTCGCAAAGACCGGCGCGAGCCCCTCCGCCGTGCGCTTCGAGGAGCATATCCTGGATCTGTTAGGTGCCGTCACGGTGACCGCTCATGCCGGTTGGCGGCCATGGCAACAAGTGTTAGATGGTGCCTGTCTTGAAGTTCCGCTGTCGCGTCCGCGTTTCGGGCTTGGCATCGGTGCGGCCGGGCGGGATGCCGAGGATATCCGCAGCCGCCTTGGCGATTTCGTGGCGGCCGCCGGATCCGTCGCTTGGCTTCCCAGTGATGGCGCGGACCGGCCGGATTACCTGGTGCAAAACGAACGCTTCCTGCCGCAGCTCAATGCCATCCAGTCACTCGTCGGCGAGGGGAAATTTTCCCACCTGCTGCGATTCAGCCCCGCTGCCAGCAACGCGTGCGTCACTCTATCCGATTTGTATGAGCAAGTGTTGCGGACGACACGGGCCGACGCCGCGGCCCTCGTCTGCCTGGCCGAGGTCGAGGGGCTCGTCGGTGCCTCTCTCGCCCGTTCGCCCGGATGCATCCAGGCGTCCGACCAGCCGGGGGAGTTTCCGGAACTGCGCGAGTGGTTGTCGTTTTGTGGGGAACGCGTTCATCACCAGTCGCAGGTCTTGGTGGTGGCGTTTTTCTGTCGCGATCCCTCGCATCTGTTAGCCGCGCATTTGGCTCCGGTGCCGTCGCGGCCAGGACTGCTCGCCCATGCCCATGCGGTCGTGCTTCCCTTCCGCCCGCTGCCACAGGGTGTCCTGGATTTGGATGCCTCGGTGGCCACCGTGTTCGATGACAACACGCCGCTGGCCTTGCTTCACCTCATCGACGATGACCGGCCAGCCGTCGGTCTCGGCGAGAGCGCGTTCATCCGCGGGGCGTGCTGGTGCGCCCCAATCCATGATCTCACCCACATCACGACATGACCCTCGTCATCGGAGCCCTCACGATCGGCCTGATTCTCTCCCTGCTTTCCATGGGGGTGTGGATCAGTTTTCGCGTCCTTCGCTACTGTGATATCACGGTGGACGGCTCGATCACGCTTGGGGCGTCGGTGGCTGCCATTCTGTTAGTTAAAGGGTGGTCGCCGTGGACGGCCACGCTCGCCGCTACCTTCGCCGGCACTGCAGCCGGTTGGGTGACCGGCATCCTCCACACCCGGTTTAAAATCCAGGAACTGCTCGCCGGCATCCTCGTGATGACCGCGCTCTACTCGGTCAATCTGAGGGTCATGGGTCGCAGCAATGTGCCCTTGCTCGATGTGGAAACGCTCGCCTCGCCCATGGCGAGGTTCATGACTCGCTACGCGTCTCACGGCGACAACTTGTCGATTTTCGGTTGGTGGGTGCCGGTACAGGATGCGGCGATGTTGGTCACGGTGTTAGGTGTCACGATCGCGGTTGCCCTGTTGATCCGGTGGTTTCTTCTCACACATCTCGGCACGGCCCTCCGCGCGACCGGCGACAACCCGCAGATGGTGCGCGCCCAGGGAGTCAATCACAAGACGCTCGTGGTTTTCGGGCTGGCGAGCGCCAATGGTTTGGTCGGTCTTTCCGGTGCCTTGCTCGCACAATACCAGGGGTTTGCGGATGTGCAAATGGGGATCGGCATGATGGTCTGGGGCTTGGCCAGCATCATCATCGGCGAGGCGTTGGCCGGGCGGACCACCCCGGGCTTGGCCTTGTGCGGGGCAATCATGGGCACCATCCTGTTTCGGCTGTTAGTGGCCATCGCGCTGCGCTGGGGCCTCAATCCAAACGACCTGAAATTGGTCACCGCTCTCTTTGTCTTTGCGGCGCTCGTCCTTCCAAGCGTCGTGAAATCTGCTAGAAATTCATTTTCCAACCGTCAGCGACATGCTTGACCTCCGTCACATCCACAAGACGTTTTTCCCGGGCACCCCGAACGAGGTGCAGGCACTCTGCGGCATCGATTTGCTCATCCCCGAAGGCACATTCGCCGCCATCATCGGCACCAACGGCTCCGGTAAAAGCACCCTCCTCAATGCCGTGGCCGGCGCCTTCGATCTCGATCAAGGAGCCATCCACATCGATGGAAAAAACATCTCCGCTTGGCCGGAGTATCGGCGCGCTTCACTCATCGGCCGCGTCTTTCAAAACCCCTTCGCCGGCACCGCCGCCGAAATGACCCTCGCCGAAAATCTCGCGCTCTCCATGCGCCGCGGCTGCCGACGCGGCCTCGGCCTCGCCCTCCACCGCAGCGCCCGCACCGAAATCGCCGACCGCGTCCGCTCACTCAATCTCGGCCTCGAAAACCGCCTCGATAACCCGATCGGCACGCTCTCCGGTGGTCAGCGCCAGGCGCTCACCCTGCTCATGGCCACTTGGCTCCGGCCCCGCCTGCTCCTGTTAGACGAACACACCGCCGCCCTCGACCCCAAAAGCGCCGCCCAAGTCGCCGAACTCACCCTCACCATCATCCGCCGCGAAAAACTCACCGCCCTCATGGTCACCCACTCGATGCCCCAGGCCGTCCAATTGCCCGACCGCATCATCATGATGCACAAAGGTCGTGTCGTCCGCCAATACGAGGGCCAGGAAAAATCCCGCGTTCGCGTCCCCGACCTGCTCGCCGCCTTCGACCAAGTCCGCCGCCGCGAACAACTCGACCCCGCCGTCGCCCATCTCCTCCACAACCAATACGCGTGAGCCAGCATGTGATGGATTTCTCATGTCCCGCATGTAGCGGCACTCTATGAGTGTCGATGCGAATGATGTGCCGCCGCTCCTTGGCTCACCCTCGCAACCTCTTCCTCTTCGGTTCGATGTTCGAAGTTCGATGTTGAATGTTCGAAGTTCGCATTTCTCTTCCGCTGCATTCAGAAGAATTTTGAACCACAACCGAGCGAAGCGAACCGGAACGAAGTGGAGATGGGCAATGGCAAATGGCCGAGCAGTGGATTCCAAATAACGAGGCAAATGGACACGGATGCACACGGATCAAGGAGCGGCGGACTCCGGCCGCCGAAGGCGCATGAAATGCGAATCATGCGTCCATGCACCGATCTAACAACTTCCCATGGACCCAAGGAGCGGCGGACTCCGGCCGCCGCAGGCGCATGGAGAACTCATGAGGCGCCCATGCATCGACACTCACGGTTTTACCTGGACCTCGCATGGACCTCGCACTCCACAGGGACGTTTCCGCCGCTTTCATTCCTCGCGCAAGATGCGCAAGGAGACACGCTGGAAGCGTGCGCACCGACTGCCGACCACTCTTCCTCTTCGATTCAACCGGGCGTGTAAAGCTCGGCGAAAATCATCATTCCGCTGGCAGTTTGAAGCGTGCTGACGACCAGGACGTCGGCGGTGGTGCCAATTTTAGCCACGGCATGGTTCACGACAATCATGGTGCCATCGGGCAGATATCCCACGCCTTGGTGTTCTTCCTTGCCGGTGCGCACGAGCGCAATGCGCACCCGCTGGCCCACGGTCACCGCCGGTTTGAGCGCCTCATCGAGTTCGTGCACATTGAGGACATCCAGTCCCTGAAGCTTGGCCACCTTTGCGAGGTTTTCATCCGCAGTCATGAGACGCGCGCTGAGCATGCGTGCAGTTTCTATCAGCCGGGCATTGAAGGTTTCGGTTTCATTCGCGACAGGCGTGTCGTGAATGGAAATTTGAATGTCCGGGGCTTTTTGCATCCGTTCGAGGCAATCCAAGCCGCGCTGCCCACGGTGGCGGTTGCCGTTCGGCCCGGCATCCGTCATGGACTGCAATTCATCTAACACAAAGCGCGGGACGATCACCCGACCGTGAAGAAACCCCGAGCGCAGGATGCCCATGACCCGCCCGTCGATCACGGCATCGAGATCTAACACCAGTGGCTGACCGGATGAGGCGTCCTGCCGGAAACGCACATAGGGAATGATGAAGGCAAAATCGTCACGATTTCCGCGAAGCGACAGCACGGCCCCGAGAAAGCCGAGACTGGCAAACAAGGTCACATCGAGTGCCAAGCGCATGGCGTTGATCGCGACCTCGCTATTGCCCTTGGCTTCGAGTTGTTCACGAAATGCCAATTCAAGCAGTTTGGAAATTTCCACCCGCGTCAGCAGCCAGGCACACAACAACCCGACGGCCAAGCCAAAGGTGGCGGTGGAAAACCCGCGCAGGGTGAACCCCTTCATCAAGGCTTCCATCCAAATGAACAAGGTGGCCACGGCCAAGCCGCCCAAGACCCCCGTGGACATCGAAACTTCAAACAGCGTCCCTTTGGTGCTCAGCGCGATGGCCGCTCCTGCCGCCGCGCAAACGAGTTGATAGGTGAGACGCGCAACATTGACGGATGGGGGAGAAGTCATGGGAGTGAATACATCCGCAATATCCCGATCTTTCCAATCCGCCGCAAGACGAATCCCTCCCGCCCGCCGAACTAATTTTTCCAATCCGCCGCAAGACGAATCCCTCCCGCCCGCCGAACTAATTGCCCAGCCACCTAGCCAAACGTCCGGTGCCGCGCCGGAGAAGCAAGGAGATAAGCGAGTGCAACTCAAGCGCAACTCAATTTTTGATAAAAGGAGTCTCCTTTAGTCTGTCCTTTAGTCTGGAGGCCCGCCGGTGGGCCCACAAAGCGTCCGAAGTCTGACCGCGCAACTTTTTTTTGATAAAAGGAGTCTCCTTTAGTCTGAAGGCCCACCAGTGGGGCGTGGGGCGTGGGGCGTGGGGGGCGGGGGGCGGGGCAGGAAATTGGATTGTCGGCAGGCGGCCGACTGTGGATGCTGGGTCCGCATCCTCACTCTCATTCACTCAGTTCGAATTTTCTGCCATGTCTGCGATCCGCATTTTATTTCTCGGTGATATTGTCGGTGAACCGGGTCGCAAGGCGGTGATCGAACAATTGCCCATCCTCAAACAAAAAGAATCGCTCGATTTCATCATTGTGAATGGCGAAAACGCCGCAGGCGGGAAAGGCATCACCCCGAAAATTGCGATCGATTTGCTTCGCGCCGGCGCGGCGGTCATCACCACCGGCGACCATGTCTGGGACCAGTCGGAAATCGTCGCCTACTTTCCGACCGAGCCCCGCTTGCTCAGGCCGCTCAATTATCCGGAGGGCACCCCGGGCCACGGCAGTGTGGTGTTAGAGACTTTGAAGGGTCGCATCGCGGTGATCCAAGTGCAGGGTCGCTCGTTTATCCAACCGTCCCTCGAGAATCCCTTCCTTGCTGCGGAAAAGGAAGCCGTGCGCCTGCGGGCCGACGGCGTGACCACCATCGTCGTGGACATACATGCCGAAACCACCAGTGAGAAAATTGCCATGGGTCGCCTGCTCGATGGCAAAGTCTCTGCAGTGCTCGGCACTCACACCCACGTCCAAACGGCCGATGAATCGATTTTCCCTGGTGGCACCGGTTATCTCACCGACGTCGGGATGTGCGGCCCGGAGGAATCCGTGCTTGGCCGCAATATCGAATCCGTCGTTTGGCGCTTCAAAACCAGCCTTCCCACCCGCTTTCCGATCGCCAAAGGCCCGGTCCGTATCTGTGGCGTCACGCTCGAGGTGGATGCTCACACCGGTGCCTGCCTTTCCATCCAACGAGTGTCACTCCTTCTAGCAGATTCTCCCGTGTGTCAACCGGAGCCTCCCTGCTGATTCGGGGGGCTCTTCCGCCATCCTCCCTCCCGATCTGATCGGAATCTGGACAAGAAGCGCCCGCTCGAGACAGAATCACCACCCGAAACCTCGGTTTAAATCCTTGTTTTCCAAGGGATTGAAGAAATTTTCTTTTCGTCGCGTTTTTTTTTGACAGAGTGATGGGTTTTGCTAAGGTCCGCCCGCTCTTCCCCACAACACGACAGGGGTGCCGCGTCCAGTCTCATTGGTGAGATCGGTCGCGGTGTTTTTGTCGGGTCGAAGGAAGCGTCACTCATCCACCGCTCGCGTAGCTCAGGGGTAGAGCGCATCCTTGGTAAGGATGAGGTCGAGGGTTCAATTCCCCCCGCGAGCTCCAGGGCAATCACGAAAAATCTCAACCGTCTCCAGCAGAACAACAACCACCATGGCAAAAGAAGCATTCAAGCGCAATAAATCGCACGTCAATATCGGCACCATCGGCCACGTTGACCACGGCAAAACCACCCTCACCGCGGCGATTACCAACACGCTTTCCGAAAAGGGATTCGCCAAAAAGACCAGCTACGCCGATATCGACGCGGCTCCCGAAGAACGCGAACGCGGGATCACCATCAATACCGCCCACGTGGAGTATGAAACCATCAAGCGCCATTACGCGCATGTGGACTGCCCCGGCCACGCCGACTACGTGAAAAACATGATCACTGGCGCGGCCCAAATGGATGGTGCCATTCTCGTGGTCTCCGCGGCGGATGGTCCCATGCCTCAAACGCGCGAGCATATCCTGCTTGCCCGTCAGGTCGGTGTGCCGGCCCTCGTCGTTTTCCTCAACAAGGTGGACCTTGTGGACGATGAAGAACTGCTGGAGCTCGTGGAAATGGAAGTCCGTGACCTGCTCTCGGTGTATGAGTATCCCGGTGACGAAATCCCGATCGTGAAAGGTTCCGCCAAGGGTGCCATGGACGGCGATGCCGCCCAAATGGAAAATGTCCAGAAGCTCATGGACGCGGTGGATGCCTATATCCCCGAGCCGGAACGGGTAATTGATAAACCTTTCCTCATGCCCATTGAAGACGTGTTCTCCATTGAAGGCCGAGGCACGGTCTGCACCGGCCGCGTCGAACGCGGGATCGTGAAAAAAATGGAGGAAGTCGAGATCGTCGGCATCCGCGACACCCAAAAAACCACTGTCACCGACATCGAAATGTTCCGCAAACTGCTCGACGAGGGGCGCGCCGGCGACAACGTCGGTCTTCTCCTTCGCGGCATTAAAAAGACCGATGTGGAGCGCGGGCAAGTCATCGCCAAGGTCGGCAGCGTCAAAGGACACAAGAAGTTCAAGTCCGAGATTTATGTGCTTTCGAAGGAAGAGGGTGGCCGCCACACCCCGTTTTTCTCGAACTATCGGCCACAGTTCTACTTCCGGACTACGGACGTGACGGGCAGTATCCAACTTCCCGAAGGCGTTGAAATGGTCATGCCTGGTGACAACATCAGCTTGGAAGTCTCGCTGATCACTCCGATCGCCATGGAATCCACCATGCGCTTCGCCATTCGCGAAGGCGGGCGCACCGTGGGTGCCGGCCGCGTGGGTGAAATCCTCGATTAACCCCTCACACCACGGCGTCGAATTCGCTTCTCCACCCAGGGATTTGAACGCTTGACTTTGGGGGCACCCTGATCCAATCGGGGTGCCCCCCATGCGCCTCAAAACGGCAGTAGTTCAATTGGTAGAGCATCGGTCTCCAAAACCGAGTGTTGGGGGTTCGAGTCCCTCCTGCCGTGCCACATCCCATCCCAGCTCCAACGTCACCGCATTATGTTTTCAAAAATCTCCACGTTTCTAGGCGAGGTCAAAGGCGAACTCCGTAAAGCGAGTTGGCCATGGGAATCCGACCCGAAAATCAAGGGTTTGAAAAAATATAAGGAACTGGTGGATTCGACTGTTGTCGTCCTCATCGCGATGATCCTCCTCGCCGCGTTTGTGCAATTCTGGGATTTTTTCCACGTGCTGATCGTCGGGTTCTTCACCAATTTTGGCCGCTGATTTGCGTGGGCCACCCCCATCCACTCCTCACCTACCGTCCGATATGTCCGAAACCAAGCCCTTCCGCGACCAATGGTATGTTGTCCAAGTGCTTTCCGGCCAAGAAGCCAAAGTGCGTGATCGCATCCAGCGCACCGCCGAGGCCGAAGATATGACCGACTCGATCCGCGAGGTCCTCGTGCCTACCGAAATGGTCTCCGAAATCCGCCGCGGAAAAAAAACCGAAACCAAAAAGAAATTCTTCCCCGGCTATATCATCGTCAACATGAACCTCTCCACCGACGATGGCCAACTCGTCGAAAAAACGTGGTTTTTCATCAAGGAAATGGACGGCGTCATCGGATTTGCGGGCACCAAGGACCGCCCGGCTCCGATGCGTCAGCGCGAGGTGGACGCCCTGCTCTCACAAATCAAGGAACGTGAGGAAAGTGTCCGTCCGGCGATCACTTTCGAGGTCGGAGACACGGTCAAAGTCGCCGACGGTCCATTCCAAAGTCAGAATGGCATTGTCGAGGAAATTGACCCGGATCGCGGCAAACTCCGCGTCTCTGTGACGATCTTCGGCCGCAGCACGCCTGTCGAACTCGAATACTGGCAAGTCGAACGCGCGTGATTTGTCTGGACCTGCACCTCTGAATTTTCAATCACCCCTCTCCCGAACGTAACACCGCATTATTATGGCTAAGGAAGTCGTCAAAATCATCAAACTCCAAATCAAAGCAGGTGCCGCCAATCCGTCACCCCCTGTTGGCCCGGCTCTCGGTCAGGCGGGTGTCAATATCATGGCCTTCTGCAAGGACTTCAACGCCGCCACTCAAAGCCAGACCGGCGATGTGTTGCCAGTGGTGATTTCCGTTTACAAGGACAAGTCATTTTCCTTCATCACCAAAAAACCACCCGCAGGCAACCTCCTCAAAAAAATTGCAGGCCTCGCATCCGGCTCCAAGGAAGCCAATAAAATCAAGGTCGGCAAAATCACCAAGGCCCAGTTGATGGAAGTCGTCAAAATCAAAATGCCCGACCTCAATACGAGGGACCCCGAAGCTGCCGCCCGCATCCTCGCCGGTACCGCCCGCCAAATGGGACTCGAAATCGAAAGCATGTAAACCCCTCTCCGCCGGATGCTTCCCTGAGGCATCCGGCACCCGCAGGAGGCAAGCGCAATCCGCACTTCCCGAACGAACTGCTCACCCAAACCACCATGGCTAAATTCCGCAGCAAACGCTACCAAAAGGCAGCTGCTCTCGTCCAATCCGGCAAGAGCTACTCCCTCCCCGACGCAATCAGCACCGTGAAACTTTTCCCGGCGCCTAAATTCACCCCCACCGTCACGCTCTCGTTCCACCTCGGCGTGGACCCCCGCAAGAGCGATCAAATGGTTCGGGGATCCGTCTCTCTCCCTCACGGCACTGGCAGAAATGTCCGTGTCGCCGTCTTCGCGCAAGGCCCTGCCGCCGAAGCCGCCATCGCCGCCGGTGCCGAACATGTCGGCTTCGAGGACCTCATTAAAAAAGTTCAGGAAGGCTTCACCGATTTCGATTCGGCCATCGCCACTCCCGACGCCATGACCGAAGTCCGCAAAATCGCCCGCATCCTCGGCCCTCGCGGATTGATGCCCAATCCCAAAACCGGCACCGTCACCGAAGATACCGGCAAAGCCGTCAAGGAAGTCAAGGCGGGCCGCGTCGATTTTAAACTCGATAAAAATGGCAACGTGTCCGGTTCGATCGGCAAGACCACATTCGATCCCGAACAACTCGCCGAAAATGCCCGCGCCTTCGTGGATAGCGTGGTCCGCGCGAAACCCGCGTCCGCCAAGGGCAATTATATCCAGGCCGTCACGCTCGCCGCCTCCATGCTTCCCGGAATCCCGCTCGAAGCCGCCACCTACACCAAAGCTTCCACCTAACACAAGACCGCCAACGACCATGAATCCCGATAAAAAAATCATCATCAACGGTCTGCTCGAGCGCGTCAACGCTTCCCCCTACCTGATTGTTATCGATTATACCGGACTCACCGTCCGCCAATTCACCGAACTCCGGAACCGGCTCGACGCCGGCGGTGCCCATTGCACCGTCGCTAAAAATAGCTACATGCGCAAAGTCCTCGCCGAAGCCGGCCTGCCCGATATCGGTGCCGATCTCGTCGGCCAAATGGCCTATGTCATGGGCGATAAGGAAGTCTTTGCCGCAGCCAAGGTGATTAAGAATTTCGAAAAGGAATTCAAAAAACCTGAGATGAAAATCGGCATCCTCGGTGACTCGGTGCTCGATGCGGATAAACTCAAGGCCATCGCCGATATCCCGTCGCGTGAAGCAGTCCTCTCGCAGTTGTTAGGGACCATCCTCGAACCGGCGTCCCGCATCGCCCGCGTCATCAAAAACAAGTTTAACCCCGATGCCGCCAGCACCCCGGATTCAGAACCCGAAACGCCACAGGCCGCCCCCACGCCCGTAGAAACCCCCGCGGCAGAAGAGGCTCCCGCATTCGAACAAACCCCCACGGCTGAAGAACCACCCCCCGTAGAAGCTGCCGCTGAATAAAACAATCTGATAGGAAGGCTGCGGCGTCTCCCGCTGTGGCCCGAACCCATAATGGTTCCTCGTCGGGGTGGCGGCTGCCACCCTGAAATCCCCGGAGGCTCCGGAGGCGACGATACC
>CAIYYV010000110.1 GCA_903930425.1 Akkermansiaceae bacterium
AGAGACATTTCGCCACGGAGGACATTGTAGAATTGGGGAAACTCGTCGATGGAGAGTTTGCGAATCCACTTGCCGACCTTGGTGACTCGCGGGTCATTTTTCATTTTGAAGGTCACGCCGGATTGGCCGTGCTGATTCTCCTGCAAAAGTTGGTCCTTGATTTGATCCGCCTTTATGACCATCGAACGAAATTTCCAGATATCAAAAAGCAGGCCGCCGGCTCCGACTCGTTTTTGCGAGAAAAAAACGGGTCCGCGGTCCTCAAGCTTGATGAGCAGGGCGGTTACCACGAAAATAGGCGAAAACAGGCAAATGGCACCAAGGGAACCCATGAGGTCGAGGCCGCGCTTGAGGGCTCGTGCCAAAAGCAGCGTGCCGCGCCAGATGATCATTTTCCGTTGAGCATTGCGGCGCCATCGCGCCACGGTCCCGTCCTGAGCGGTCTGGCTCCAATATTGGGCGGGGTCGATTTTCATTTACTCATTGATGAACTACGGGGTTGCCTTTGCAAAGCCAACAATGCATTTTTCTTCGAGGTGATTTCATGAAATTGCCGCGCTATGGAAAGAATTCAAATCCCGCACACAAAATGATCGTTCAATCCAGAATGGAAAGTGATGGCACGGGGGTGTTGACCGTCGTGGTGAACACCCTGACCAGTGTCAACGCGCCTGAATTCAGAATCGCGGCCGAGCAAATGATCGCAAACTCGTCAGGCCAGGTGCTGGTGGATTGCTCGCAGGTCGAGTTTCTCGATAGTTCCGGGGTCGGCGCATTTCTCCACGCACACAACCTGCTTGCCGAAAAGCGGCGCCCGGTCCGCTTGCTCGGGGTCGGCTCGCGCTTGTTGGCAATCCTTGAATTGATGCAGGTGCACCGGATTTTCGATTTGGATATCAGAAAATAGAATTTTTCCCCCGTGATGGCCGGACCTTATTTCGAAGGGGATCACCCTGAGTTGAAGTCTCTATTAGAAAACCATTTTACGCGGGTTCGCGATGCATTTATCGCGCAGGGATGGCGGGGTTGTTTGGTATTAGGTGGTGGGTATGGGCGCGGTGAGGGCGGGGTGATGCAGGGTCGCAATGGCCTGTGTTTCTCAAATGATCTGGATTATTTTCTGTTTGATCAGGCACCGGGAAACCCGCGATTGGAATCATGGTGCCGTCAGATCGAGCGCGAGGAAAGCCGGCTCATGGGCATCGATGTGGAAATCAAGTGCTTGCGTCCGGATTCATTGGGAGACCCGAGCGTCTCGATGATGTTCGCGGATTTGGTTGCGGGACATGTGCAGGTCGCGGGCGACGCCAGCTTCCTGCGGTCCCTGCGCCCGAACCTGGATTTTTCCCGCCTGGATCCCACCGAGACCACCCGCTTGCTCTGGAACCGCGGCTCGGGCCTTTTTTTCTCCTGCTGCCGCATGGACCAGGATGCGCAGATGTCATTTGTCATCCGCAACCATGCCAAGGCCAAACTCGCCATGGGCGATGCCTGGCTCTGTCTGAACGGGCAATACACATCCATGTGCCGTGAGCGGGCCGCGCGCCTTGCGCTGTTAGATGTCCCTTCGGAGTTTCCCCATTTGCGCCAGTGGCACGCGGACGGCGTAGCATTCAAGTTCTCGCCGGTTGCCGAAGGGCGGACGTGGCAGGAACTTCATCAGGAATCCCGCCAGTTGATCGAGGCATGGGGCGCGCTGTATTTGGTGGTCGAACAAAACCGCCTCCAGCGGACGATTGCCGGGTTTTCCGAGTATTTGGCCATGCCGCGCCTAGTTCACGGTCCCTCACGCTGTAGAAATTTGGCCATTGCCCTGAGAGACCGGCTGAAACGCGGCGCATTCCTACGTCCGTTAGGTGATTACCCCCGTGCCGGATTGATGCGGGCGCTTCCATGCTTGTTAGGGCTCACGCCCGGCGGCCTGGCTCAAGCCGCGCGTTTTCTTCCGACGCCCGCAGGTGACTTGGCGCTGGCCGGCACCTGGGAAAGTCTTTATGAAAAGTGGTGGTCTTATTATGCCTGACCCGATGAAACGCCTTTTGATCTTCCTGCCCTATGTCCCATATCCTCTGATGAGGGGCACCTACCAGCGCGTCTATCACCTCGCTGAATCCCTGAGCCGGCATTTCCAGATCGACTTGTTCTGCCTTTCATCGGAACCCGATGACGCGTCCCATCTGCCCCGTTTCCTCGGATTCTGCAAACGTGTCCACTTCGAGCCTTTCCAGCACGCACCATGGG
>CAIYYV010000111.1 GCA_903930425.1 Akkermansiaceae bacterium
CTCAGGAACCTAATTACCTCCCCCCCGATGCCCTTGCCTAACGAAATCCATTGGCTCACTCATCCCGAAGCTTTTGCTCCATGGAAAGACGCATGGCGTGACCTTCTTCGTCGCAGCCCAAGTCCGCCCACCCCCTTTCATAACCCAGCCTGGATCGACGGTTGCTGGCGTTGTCCCCGCAACCGCATGGCAGTCGGTCTCATCGCCCAAGGCCCGCGCCTGCTCGCCGGCCTCGTCTTCAATGCGGAAACCGACACCGGCCCCGCATTGCTCGTGCCCGCACGCCTGCTCGGCTTCACGCCCCACATCTCCGCCGCCCACCCGGCCTGCCTCGTCGCCATCGCCGATGAAAATCCGCCCTCTAACATCCATGAACTCCTCGATCATGCAATGCGGTATTTCCACTGGCAGGCGCTCTATCTGAATTTCCTCAACCCTTTGAATGCCTGGCTCGAATCCGCCGTGCGCGCCACCGCCGCCGCCCGCGGCTGGATCGTTCGCGACGGCCAAGCGTCGTCCGACGCTTACATCGACACCACCGGCGGGGCGGCCGGCTACCTCGCCCGGCGGCAAAACCAATTCCGCGGCAACCAACGGCGCGCCCGCAACCAACTCGCGGCCATGGGCACCGTGACCACCGTGGAGGTCGCCCGCACCGATGTGCCGGACGCCGCAATTGAAGCAGAGATGTGCGATTGCTTCGAACGTTGCTGGCAACGGGACAGCATCAGCAGCCCGCTCCACCCCACCATGCGCCCCCACTTGTTCCACCTGCTCGCCGGCATGCGCGCGACCGGTTTGCTCCGCGTCTATTTTCTCCGCCTCAACGACCAGACCCTCGCCTTTGAATTCGGCTTCGTGGACCGCCAACCCGGCGGCCTCTATTATGTCTGCGCCCGCGGCTATGACGAAGCATGGAAACGCCAGTCGCCCGGCAACCTCCTCACCGAGTTCACTCTCGATGACACCGCAGACTCCGGACACCGCGGCATCTACCTCGGCCCAATCCACCTCGGTGACGACAACAAATACAAACAAACCTGGCTCACCGACGAATGGCCGGTGCGCAATATGCTCATCGTCCGTCCGCGCTCCGCCTACGGGTTGTTAGATGCCTGCTATGAAAAATCCGACCTCTTTCGCCGCTTCTGGTGGAAACTTCAGATCGGCCGCTACCTCCGCCAAATCTATTGGTATCTCCACGGCCCAACCGCCTAACACCCGTTTCCACTGATGCATTCCATGACAGGATTCGGCCGTGCTTCCGCGGCGACTGACGAGTGGCACTCCACTGTGGAAATCAGCGCGGTCAACCGCAAACAGGCGGAAGTCGTCGTGCAGGCACCGCGCGAACTCGCGGAACTCGAAACACGCGTCCGCCAACGCGTGCTCGGCGCGGTTTCACGCGGCCGCATCCAGGTTTCCATCCGCATCGAGCGCGCGCAAAACCCCGCCACCACCATTCAGTTAGATGCCCGGCTGGCCAAGGCGTTTCAGGACGCCTGCATCGAGTTGGGCACATCCATCGGCCAATCGCTCGTTCCCACGGTGTCCGACTACCTCCGCCAACCGGGCATCCTCACTTTGGGCAGCTGTGATATCGACGCCGAGGAAGCGTGGCTCGCCATCAGCCCCGCGCTCGACGCCGCCCTCACAGAACTTTCCGTCATGCGCCAATGCGAGGGAGATCACCTCAAGGCGGACTCACTCGCCCGCCTCAGCACCCTAACAGGCCACACCCAAAAAATCGCCGCCGAGGCACCGGCCCGCCCTCTCCGCCAGCGCGAGTTGTTCGCCAAACGGCTGCGAGACGCCGGGCTGGACCTGGACCTCGCGGATGAACGCGTCGTCCGTGAGCTCGCGATTTTTGCCGACCGCTGCGACGTGAGCGAGGAACTCACGCGCTTGGACTCGCACCTCGCGAGGTTCCACGAATACCTGGATGCGCCCGAGGCACCGGGCCGCGCGCTCGACTTCCTCTGCCAAGAGATGTTCCGCGAGTTCAACACGATCGGATCCAAAGCCAACGACGCCGGCATCGCCCAGACTGTCGTCGAGGCCAAAACCGAGTTGGAAAAAATCCGCGAACAAGTGCAGAACCTGGAATGAATTCCTGTTAGGCAAGACGGTCGCGGAAATCCTCGTAAGTGAAATCACGCAGGATTTCAAGCCGGCCGTCCTCATGTTGAAGCGCGATGGGCGGATGCTTCACCCCGTTAAAAGTCGTCGTCTTCACCATCGTGTAGTGCGCCATGTCATCTAACACAAGGGTGTCGCCCACCCGCAGCTCACGAGGAAACGAAAAATCCCCGAACACATCCCCCGCCAGACAGGTCGGCCCGCCAAGGCGCGTGGGGATGGGAGATTGAGGATTGGGGATTGGAGATTGGGGATTGGGGATTGGAGATTGGGGATTGGCGGCGAGGTGATAGATTTCACCGGGGAAAACCACGGCGGGCAGGCGAGTGCCGGATGGCGGCGCAGAATCCACCAAAAACACGTCTGGCCGATAGGGCATTTCTAACACATCCGGGGTGTGGGCGCTCGCCGAAACGTTCAGGATGGCATGTCGATGACCCGCGGATTCAAAGACGTCCATCACGCTCGCCCGCAAAACACCGGTGTGAATGGCGATCGCCTCGCCGGGTTCCAACCAAACCTCAACACGGTATTTCTCCTGGATTTCCCGCACCAGGCGGACGAGCCGCTCACGGTCGTAATCCGGCTGCGTGATCCAGTGACCGCCGCCCATGTTCAAATAAGTGAATTGCGGAAGATCTAACAGATGGCCAAATTTTTTCTCCACGGCGGCGAGCGTGGTGGCGAGATCGTCCGCATTTTGCTCGCAGAGTGTGTGGAAGTGGAGCCCGCTGAGACCCGTGAGGTCGGCACCCGCAAGTTGATCTGCCGTGACACCGAGGCGCGATCCCGGCGCGCACGGGTCATAGAGCGGCGTGGCACCTGTCGAGCATTCCGGATTGATGCGCAGTCCGCAGTGGAGTGCTCCGCCGAGAAACCGCGGATGGGCCATCACCTGCCCGCGAAACCGGAGCCACTGCGACCACGAATTGAAATCCAGGTGATGGGTGAATGCACACAACTCGGCAATGTCCGCCTCATCGTAGGCGGGGGCATAGGTGACCACTTGTTTCTGGAAATGATCGCGGGCGAGCCGCGCCTCCCACAAGCCCGACGCGCAGCAGCCGTCGAGATCGTCACGCAAATAAGAAAACGCCTTCCAACACGCAAAACCCTTGAGCGCAAGCACCAACCGGCAACCCGCCGCCTCCTTCACCTCGCGCAGAATGCGGGTGTTGCGCTTCAACGCGGCGATCGAAATGACAAACATGGAAAGCTCTGATGAATGCAAAAATCTAACGGAGCCCAGCAGGATTCCTTACGTTGGTGGAAATTATCACAGGGCATCATTTGATGTCGGCGTCTTCGTTTGGAACCCAATGCCAGACCATTACATAGGCTCCGTTCTCGGAAACTGAAACAACAGGCTGTTCATCTACGGAAAACACATTTCCGTCCAGGCGGGGCAAAGCTTCAATGAACTGAAATTCAATTCGTGTGCGTTGGGCCTTTGTGGCGAGCATGTTTGCAAGCTCTTCGTGACCGGAGGATAACAATGCGTC
>CAIYYV010000112.1 GCA_903930425.1 Akkermansiaceae bacterium
CGCGGCCCAACAGAATGCCGGAGCGGTCGGATAATGAGAAGTAAACCTGACTCAGCATCATTCAGATCTAACAATTTTTTTGCGCATGAATTACGGCTTTGCCAAAGAAGTAGGATACTCTCGGTTTTTCTTCAGGAAGATCGTGTGGCGATTGGGGATGGCGCCAAAGGCTATGGAACTGCCAACAGGCAGCCTGTTTCAGCTTCCAAGGTCGAGTTTCTTTGCCTCTGATGTTTATGTCAGTGCTGGCAATGTTGATTGGAATTCCGAATTCATTCTTGATAGATTCATGCAAGAGCAACCGGAGAAACGGGAGTTTTTGGATGTTGGTGCTCACATCGGCTATTATTCGGTTTTATTGAGTTCGCGCGCCTCACACGTTTTTGCGTTTGAACCAGACGCCCGTAACCATCGTTATCTATCTTCAGCTCTGGAGAATCTTCCAAATGCGACCTTGGTGCCAAAAGCCGTATGTGACACATGTGGCATCATGTCTTTTGTCGCAGAAGGGCAATCTGATGTCAGCCACATCGATCCATTGGGTGATTCGAAAGATGGGGAAATCACGGAGACGGTAAGTATAGATTCCTTCGTCCGGGATAATGGATTGAATCCATTGGCAGTGAAAATCGACATTGAGGGCTACGACATACTGGCGTTACGCGGGGCGCTTGCAACTGCCAAGGACTGCGCGTCAGTTTTTTTTGTGGAATACAATCAGGAGGAAAATCGGCCGAACACATGGCTTGCACTACAGGATTTTTTGGATGCAACGGGTTATGCGATTTTTTGTGTTTCGCGCGTTGCGAGAAATTGGCGTGATTTCACCTACGCATTCGCGCGAAGAACGGTTGATGAAATGCCAAGCATGTCCAGCAAGATGCTGTTTCTGGTGCCGCCGAAGCATTTTCCTTGGTTTGTGCGATTCGCTGAAGAACACGCCACATGGCATGGAAAGGGGCTCCGACGGGCTGGCATGTCGGAGCTGTAGTTGCCTGTATGTATCAGTTATAAAGCGAATTTTTTGGAAAGACCCCACGCCACCCTTATTTCACCACCCATGACCCCGACTCAAGTTTCCTGGATTCCAGCGCATCCGGTTTATGGCAGTGTTTCCATGACCCGTTATTGGAAGTTGTTGTCCGCAGCGATGCGGCCCGATGATGCATTCGCGTGTTCCTCGATTTTACCGGCGGGTGCTGGCGATCTGCGTGTTGACACAGGCAGCGCGCAACGGTTTCTGACCCGTCAATTGCTTTACCCTGTTCGGGTGAAGATTCGCGCCAAGGGAGACATTATTCACGTGCTCGATCACAGCTGGGCCGACTTGCTGCCATACGCTCCGCAGCAGGCCTTTAAAGTGGTCACGGTGCATGATCTCATTCCCCTGCGATTTCCCGGTGAGTTGAGTGCGGCTCAGGCCCAGCGGTTTCGCGGGTGGGTGGGTCATCTCACACAGGCCGATGCGATCATCGCGGTTTCCGCCTACACCCAAAACGAGATTCAGGAGTTACTCGGAATTGATGCTGCAAAAATCCACGTGGTCTTCAATGGGGTCGAATTGCCGGGCGCGCCAACAAGTGTGTTAGAGAACGCGCGGGTGCCCGTGCCTGAGAGGGATGGCAGTTGCTTCCGCATCGGAAGCATTGGCAGCACGCTTGAACGGAAAAACCTCAAAATCCTGCCTGAGGCGCTTGCGCGATTGCAGGCGTCGATCCCGCGCAAGGTGGTCTTGGTGCGGATCGGGTCACTGCTGCCAGTCCCGTTGGCGGCGGCGCTTCGAAACGTGCTCGGTGATGACGGATTGATCGAACTCGGTCATCTGCCAGACGGTGCGATCGCCGCGTATTACGCCGGGTTGGATGCTGTGGTGATTCCGTCGCTTTACGAGGGATTCGGGCTCCCGGTGATTGAGGGGATGGCGGCCCGAGTGCCCGTTGTGGCAAGTCGCTGCACGAGTCTGCCCGAGGTGGGTGGCGATTTGGCGTGGTATTTCGACCCGCATTCGCCCGAAGAATTGGCCGCAGTCTTGGCCCGAGTCGCCACGGAGAGAGTTCCTGCGGGCCAACTGGACGCGGGCTTTGAAAGGGCGAAATGCCTGTCGTGGAGAAGATGCCTAGAGGGCGTCTATCAAGTCTATCAGGAGGCGCTGGAGCGCCGGGGGAATCGTTAGAGAATACTCGTTTGGAAATCTGTCGCCATGCCTCGCTTGAAAATCCTTCAACTTTTCAGCCGCTATTTGCAATATGGCGGTGAGGAAGGGAGCGTGTATCGCATTGGGGACGCCTTGCAGGCGCAGTATGGCGTGGAGTATTTCATGGCGTCATCGGAAGAGTTGATGAGGGTGCCTCGCTTGCTTCTTCCGGTCTTGGCGTGTCACAATTTTCCCGTTCTCAAACGGTTGGAGAATTACCAGCGCATCGGGAAGTTCGATGTGTGGCAGATTCACAATGTGTTTCCCGCGATTTCGCCGGGGGCATATGCTCTGGCCGGCAAGCTCGGGGTGCCGATCATTCATTATTTGCACAACTACCGGATGGGATGCGTGAACGGATTTTGGTTCACGCGCGGTGAGGATTGTCAGAAATGCAGTGGGGGAAATTTTCTGCCCGGAGTGCTCGGTAAATGTTGGAGAAACAGCTACGCCCAAAGCGCGGCCATGGCTCTGATGTTGGCGGGCATGCGGCGGAGTGGTTTGTTCGAGCAGGTGCGGCGCTGGGTGGCCATCAGCCATGCCCAGAAGGAAGCCCATGTCCGCATCGGCTTGCCGGCCGACCGCATCGATGTGGTGCATCACTTTTTGGAGCGCGACGCAAATGCGCCCGTGCCGCCATTTCCCGCGAATGGGTATGCGTTGTTTATTGGTAGGCTCTCGCCGGAAAAGGGTGTGGGTCACTTGTTAGAAGCTTGGGCCACGCTCGCTAAAACCCGTCATCTGGTGATCGCCGGAGATGGGCCTGAGATGGCGGCCTTGCAGTCCAAAGCCGCCCGTCTGGGACTCGACAACGTGACGTTCACCGGCTTTGTCGCCCGCGCGGCTCAGCACGACCTTTGGGCGGGCGCGGCATTTTCGGTGGTTCCATCGCGTTGGCAGGAACCCTTTGGCATGGTCGTGCTTGAGGCATGGGCGCAGGCACGCCCGGTCGTCACGCACCGGATCGGCGCCCTGCCGGAACTCATCACCCACGGAGTGAATGGCTTTCTTGCGGATCCCTCGGACTCTCACGATCTGGCCGCTGTTTTGGAGGAATGTTTCCAAAGTGGGCAAACCTTGCGTGACATGGGACAGAATGGTATGGAGCGACTTCTCACCCATCATCACAAAGCCCTTTGGATGAAACAAATCGAACAGGTCTATCACCATGCCGGTCTCATCTAACAGCGCTCGCAACCTCAGTGGCGAGCGAGCGTCCGCAACCTGGGTGCGCAAACTGCTGCCTGCGGCCGTGCTCGTCGCGGCCATTGCTTTCGATCGCACCGGTTGGTTGAGTTTTTCGCTGCTGCCCATTGCGTGCGTCATGGCCTTGGTCGTTTTTTCGTTTATCCTGTCATCCCGTCAGGTCATCGGCTGGACCGTGATCTATATCCTCGCCATCGCCGCTACCCTTTGGATGAAACGCGGCAATTGGACCGGAAGCAGCGGAAATGCCGACGCGCTGGTGGCGACCCGGGCGTTGGTGGCGTCGGCAGCCGGAGTGATGGCATGTCTGTTCGCCAGAAGTCGTGAACAAGACCAACTCGGTGCCCGCGAGATTCTCCTGATTCTCGATCAATTGGAGATTCCGGCCATCACCTCGGATCGCGACGGTTGGTTGGTCTATATGAATCCAAACGCCAAAAAACTGTTAGGTGACGACGTGTCATTTGGCAGCCCGTTTTTCGAACATTTTTCAGTGGTGGCCGAGAAAGGAAAATCCATCCGGAATTATGTGGATCTGGCGACGGGCGTCACCATCGGACCCGTCTCGATTCATTTGGCGGTGGGTTCCGATCGTTCACGGATTTATCCTGCGGTCATGCTGCGGGTGGACATTGGTAACCGTCGACAGATCCTGACATTGCTTTATCCCAGCGAAGCTGCTCCCCCCCCTGCCACCCACACTCTCCCATGACTGAATCACCTGCCATCGCCCAGGGGGTCGTCGCGATTTTCGTGACGATGAACCGCTGCGAAATTGCGCGGACCTGCTTGCAAAAGCTGTCCGCCCAATCATTGCGCCCTGAACAAGTCATCGTGGTCAACAATGCCTCGACCGATCAGACCCGCCAAATGCTCGCCACCGCCAGCCACGACAGCGGTGGATGGATCGTCATACGGGAATTGGACGAAAACCTCGGCAACGCGGGTGGCATGCAAATCGCCCTTGAGTGCATCTTCGCCGACGACTTCAAGGCCGCTTGGATTCTGGATGATGATTCGTGGCCCGAACCCGAGGCCTTGCAGCGCCTGCTCGCCGCCGATGTGCCTGCACATGCCGTGCGCTCGTGCCGGGTTGTGGACTTGGTTACCGGCGCATTGAGTTGGCCGCTCCAGGTGCCAGATCGTGGGAATTGGCATTTGTTAGAAGCTATGGATTCCATCCCTGAAGGGGACGTGATCCGCATTCGACGCTCGTGGCTTGGTGCCTTGATCCCCCGTTCGGTCTATCTGGCCGTGGGTCCGGTCGAGGGCCGGCTTTTTCTTCGCGGTGAGGATGAGGATTACCCGAGGAGAATCGAACAAGCAGGTATTCCCGTCTTCATGGTGGCCAGTTCATTGCTGCATCATCCATCGCCCGACCACCTTCACCGTCTGGAATTCGCGGGATGCCCGGTGATTTTGGAAAGCGGCCTGTCCAGCGATAAGCTCTATTATCGCCTGCGCAACCTGTGGTGGATTACCCGCCGTGATCGCGGCCTTTTCGCGGCCGCGTTCTCCGTGCTGCTCCATGGGTTTGCCTTGGCTCGTTGGGAAAATTCCATCAAGTCATGGCTGCCCGTTTGGAGCGAAGCTGCCCGCGATGCCTTCCGCAACCGCCTTGGGCCCCGAAACCCGAGGCCCGCTTCCAACGAGGCAAGCGAGAAGTCTTCTCAGATTCCTTGACGATATAAAACCTGCCCCCGGTGGGAAAACCGGTCTCTGCGGTGCCGCGCGCCTATCAGAATTGCGGCGCGCACATTTCCGCAGTTGCGAAGACCCGGATTTTCGGGATGCTTGCCTTGCCGCTTCTGCCAATCCTCTTTCATTGCCACTCCCATGCCGATCAGTCGCCACAGAACATTTCGTGTCCAAGCGCTTCAATTGACCGATGCGTTGCTCGTCTGGCTGGCCTTCTGGCTGGCTTGGCAGGCACGCGACGCTCTTCGAATCGGATTCGATATGGGGATTGAATCCAGTGATGTCAGGGATTCAATCAACTGGGTTCTCTATATTGCCGTTCCCTTTATCCCGTTGCTGTTAGAACACTTCGGGTTTTACGACCATCTCCGTATCAAGCCCACGGGAAAGGCGATCCAGCAACTGATCATCGGCCTGATCGCCATCGCCCTGATGATCAGCCTGTTCGCGATTTTTGCAAAGGTGCTGGACATGCGGCGACTGGTGCTCGGCATCGGGTTGTTGCTGGTGTTTCTTCTTTTGCTCGCACGCGACCGTGTCACCAGTCACCTCCTCAAACGCAAACGTTTGTTAGATTCATCGAAGGAGCGCGTGGTGATCGCCGGATCCGGAGCGGAGATGGATACTTTGCTTTCGGAGTTGGATCCCGAAATCACCGACGGCTGGCATATTGTCGCACACTTCGATCTCGAAAAACAACCGACAGACGATCTTTTCACTTTGTTGAAAAACCATTCGGTGGCACGGGTGATTTTTGTCGCCAAGGATACCGAGTTTGGCACCGTGGCCCAGGCCGTGGAAACCTGCGAATTGCAGGGCGTGGAAGCGTGGATCTCCGCTTCCTTCATCCGCTCCCAGATTGCGCGGCCGGTGTTTGATTCCGTTGGCAACAAGCCGATGCTCGTGCTGCGCTCCACTCCCGAGTTGTCGTGGGAACTATTTTGCAAGGGTTTGTTAGACCGCGTGGGGGCCACGCTGATTCTCCTGCTCAGTTTGCCTTTGTGGGTCATCGCCGCCATAGGCATCCGGCTGCAAAGCCCTGGCGCTCCGATATTTTTCTCACAGATGCGGGCCGGGCGTTACGGTCAGCCGTTCAAGATTTGGAAATTCCGCACCATGGTTGCCAATGCGGAGGAGCTCTTGGATCAAATCAAGGTCGACCACGGCAACCAGATGGATGGGCCGGTTTTCAAATTGGACACCGACCCGAGAATCTTCCGTTTCGGTGCGTTGCTGAGGCGGCTCAGCATCGATGAACTTCCGCAGTTGATCAACGTGATCAAAGGGGAAATGAGCCTTGTCGGCCCGCGTCCACTGCCGCTTTATGAGATCGAGGCATTTTCCGAGATCGCACATCGGCGGCGCTTGAGTGTGAAACCCGGCATCACCTGTGAATGGCAGGTTGGCGGCCGCAATCAAATCACTCGCTTCGAGGATTGGGTGGCCATGGACCTCCGCTACATCGACCATTGGTCGCTGTGGCTCGACTTTATCATCCTGCTCCGGACCATTCCTGCGGTGTTGTTAGGCAAAGGTGCCCGATAGAAAAGGGGAGGGGCCTCTCACGCTTGCAAGCCGTCCCTTCCGGCTCACTGACCACTCTCATGCCTGTTATCTGTTCTCTCTTTTTTGTCGCCGCTTGGATTCTCGCGGTGACACTGGGTCCGCAAACTTTGCCTTGGACCTGGGGACCGGCCATCACCGCGCTCGGCCTCGCCGTGCTCGCCGCCCTGCCAGTCATCTGGAAACGCGGCAAAATACCGGCGGACTTTGGTGCCATCGCCCTCGGCCTGCTTGCGGTCGCTTGGTTTGCCGGGCGGGCCTGGATCTCACCCGTCGCGCAACTCGGACAGTCAGACCTCCTGCTGATCGGCGCGACAGTCGGCACCTTCATCAGCATCCGGGCCATTTCTGGAAATGCTCGAGCGGAACGCATCCTGATTTGGGGTGTCGCCCTGTTGTTATTGGCCAACGTTCTCGTCATCGCGAAACAACTCGCGGATCCCGGGTTTGCTCCGGTTTTCAAAGCGCATCTCGGACTGTGGCCATCTGGTTTTTTGTCTCACTACAATGAGGCGGCCAACTATCTGATCGCTTCATCCATGCTTATCGGCGCGGCGGCAATTTTTGGACGCCATGCCATGCCGACCCGCATCCTTTGGTTCCTCATCGCCCTTGCGGGTTTGGCCGCCGTCTGGTTCACGCGTTCCCGCGGTGGCATCTTCGGTGCTGCGGTCGCTTGTGGCGTGTTCGCCTCCTTGTCCCTGGTGATCGGTAAACGACAAAATGCCCGCTGGTTTGCCCCGGCTTTGGTTGCCATCCCGCTCATCGGTCTGGCCATCGGGACTTTTCTCTTCATGGGCTGGCAGGACGCTCAAACCACCCGCCAGTCCGGCCTCGGTCTTGATTCGTTGCTCGACAACACCTGCCGCCTCTACTTCCTAGGACTCGCGTTCTCGTGCATCGAACTCCATCCTATCGCGGGCGGGGGCAGTCGCAGCTTCAGTTGGGAATGCTATCGGTTTTGGGAACAAAAAGCCCAGGGTGCCGGTGCCACAAGACCCGAAATGGTGCACAATGAACTCGTCCAATCCGCCACGGATTATGGCCTTGTCGGTGCCGGGTTGTTGGTCGGCTTGCTTGCCACTCTCGCATTGGTGGCCATCTTGCGCGTCCTGTTTGAGGACGTCCCTTCATCCCGCGATTCGCGCGATTCATGGCGTCTCGGTGCCCTCGCCGCTCTCGCTGGGATGCTGGTCCAATCGTGTTTCAGTTTTGTGTTTCATCTCCTGCCGGGCATCCTGTTGTTAGGCGTCTGCCTCGGTCAAATGTCATGGCCCGCCATTCGCCCCTCCACCTCAAAAACTCTCGCAACCCGCATCCTGCTCACTATCACCGCAATCGCGTGTGCCATTCTGCTGCTCCCCGCAGGATGGAAGGGAAGTCAGGTTCTCCTTTCTCTCTGGCCCACTCATTTCAGCCAGCAAACCAACCGCTCCCCCGAGGCCCGAATCGACGCCCTCAGCACCGCAATCCAACTCTGGCCGCAGTCCACTTTCTATCAGCAACGCGCCGCTCTCTATCAGACGATCGCGGGCTCAAAAACTAACCCCGGCTTCCGCGAACCCGCAGAACTGGCGGTTGACGACTATCAGCAGGCTTCCCGACTCCACCCGTTCGACCCGGCCCTTGAGGTCAACCGCGCAAACCTGCTCAGCCAACTGCAGAGCGATTCCGAAGCGGAGGCCGGGTATGCCAAGGCAATCGAATTGCAGGGCGGCATGGAATCCGGTTTCCGCAGCCATTTCTCATTTGCCACTCACGCGTTGCGAAAAAGCTTCCGCATCTACCGCCAGGAAACCCCGGCTCCAGCCCTTGATGCCCTCGAACTCGCCGCACAACAAATCGAAACTTCGGTGTTAGAAATGCACGGCGTCGCACCGGATATGTGGGAACCCCGAGTCACCATCCACGAAAGCCTCGGATCCGCCCGTGAGGCCGCCGGCAACCGCCCCGGTGCCCTGGAAGCCTATCACTTCGCCACCACAATCGGCGGGACCCGCGCCCACTACCGGGCCGCCGCCCTCATCGGAAAAATCGCCGTCGAAGCGTGGTCAAACCGCCAGGCCTCCGAGGCTCTCACCGGCTTCACCGAGGCCCGAAAACGCCTCGATCAGGCCGGAAACTCGCTCCCTTCAGGCGTCACCCCCGGCCAGCGTGCTGAATATCTCGCCTACCTCGACCGAATGATTGCTTTCCTGATAGGCGCAAAAATCCAACCTCGTTAGATTTCAACCCGCCCGCCCTGGTGCCTTTTCACCGGCGAATGAGATCCCAGTCGATCTGGTTCTCCGCGATGCCAATCACAAACGCGCGCAGCTTTTTGTCGGCCTCCGCTTCACTGACTTCCTTTTCTATCCATGGGATTTTCCCATACCATGTCGACGCTGAAACATACGCCCACCGTTGATCCATGCCGCGCACGAGCCGGTCTTTCATGTCCAGCAAGGTGCGCTCCAAATGGTCATTGGTCACCCGGTCATGACCCACAAAAAAATAATAGGTCACACAATTGAATTGCATGGATTTTCCCCCCCCGCCAACCACCTTGAGCGTTTGCACGGAATGCAGGCGCTTGGCGGCAAACTGACGGTTGTTAGCCAGTTTGAGCGTGATGTTTTCAGAAGCGGTGATGACGTGCCCCTGCGCGGGCATGCAGCGCTCCGGGCGGTGGATCGAGTTGTTCAAATCATACCCTGATAGAACGATAGACAGATCCACGCGATCAGGAATCAAGCGCCCGTCGGGGCTCACTTCGCCCGGCCGAGGCCGCAAACAAATCGCCTTCGAAAATTCCGTGTCAGGCGACAACGCGCCCAGTTCATCCTTGCTGGCGGAAAGCATCGTGAACGACCACCCA
>CAIYYV010000113.1 GCA_903930425.1 Akkermansiaceae bacterium
CGCCAGTATCGGTGAAACCCAAGCCGCCGCTGGATAGCCCGCCAAGATGCTTGTCGGGGCTAACCACCACGACCGACTTTCCCAGTTTTTTTGCCTGCACGGCCGCGATGACAGCCGCACTGGTGCCGCCGTAGATGACCACATCGAAATCCACGGCGTGAAGACGGATGGCAAGCAGCGGAATGAGCAAAATCGGGATGCGCATGAGACGTACGAATTCAAAATAATAAGCGCCGCGATGTCACCTCGCAAAGTGCATCTCTACCTGATCTCTCATTTTTTTCCGCAAGACTGACAGGTCCGCGCGCGTAAATGGGAGCCACTATGAAACACGTCTTTTTCGCGACTGTGCTATGCCTCGTTGCCGCTTCGCTTGCTTTGGCCGCAATGCCGGACACTTCAGGACCGGGTTGGAACGCCTTGTTCAAACCTGATTATTCCGATGCCAGCAAGCCGCCGGGCATTTGGTCCGTGGCCGATGGCTCGCTCACTGCTAATGCCGACCAATGCCTTTGGACCCAGACTGAATATGCAAATTTCATGTTAGAACTGGAATTCAAAAATGCCGCCGCCACTAACAGCGGCGTGATCCTCTATGCTACCGACCCGAAAAATTGGGTCCCCACCGCAGTGGAAATCCAGATTTGCGACGACTATGCCGATCGGTGGTCGAAATCGCCTCCCAACTGGCACTGCGGGGCGATTTTCGGTCATGTCCCGCCATCGTCCCGGCTGGTCAAGCCGCCGGGTGAATGGAACCGCATGCTCATCGAAGCCCGCGGTCAACAGATCACGGTTTGGCTCAACGGCTCCCTCGCCTCCGAAATCGACATGACCCGATGGACCTCGGCCAAAAAAAATCCCGATGGCACTGACATTCCAGCGTGGCTCACAACGCCGCTGGCCCAAGTGAAACCCAAGGGCTTGATTGGCTTCCAAGGCAAGCACGGCGGTGCCACGATTTGGTTTCGCAATATCCGCATCCAATCGCTTAACCTGAAGTAACGCTTCGCCCCGGGTGCCCAGCCCGATGCCCGATGCCGCTAGAAATGCAAAGTGCCCGCAGAAGCAGAAGCAGGAAATTCCCACCTGGCAGCTGACGGTATATTTAGAAAGTCTCCGCGGAGCACGGAGCAGAAAGTCTCCGAGTCCGACAGAAGGAGACTCCTTCTATTGAAAAAAGAGTTGCGCGGTGCGGTAGTGTTGACCTGGGACAGGCGCGGTGGTCGTTTGTTGCTGGAGTTCAAGCAGTTGCGAGGCTAGCGGTGTCCCAGCCGGGCATGTTGAGTTCGGCGGCGATGGCGTTGAACTCGAGGACTTCCGCCGGGGTGAAGAGCAGTCCGCCGGCGGTATCTGAACGGAGGCGGGCACTGGCTTCGATCTGGCCGGGGAGCATGGCACCCTCGTTGCCGTGGCCGAGAATATCCTCGAGGACGGCTTTGAGGTTTTGCATCTGGCTTCGGCCAGCGGCGAAATGGCCGCCGGCAAGGGCGTCGGGGTGGATGACCTGGAAATAGAACACGGGGGTGTTTTTTTCGCCGGGAACTAACGGATTTCTGCCGCGAAGAGTGGGGAGTGAGCCGCCGATCAATGCGCCAAAAATTTCGTTGAGGAGGCACATGCCATAGCCCTTATGGCCGCCAAAGGGGAGCAGCGCGGCGACCGCGTCGGGATCGGTGGTGGCTTGGCCGTTGGCATCCACTGCGGCACCCGGTGGCAGGGGTTTTCCCTCGCGCTTCAATGCTTGCACCCGCCCCATCGCCACCGTGGACGTCGCCCAGTCCATGACAATCGGAAAGCCATTTGCGATGCTGCTAGGGATACCCCACGAGTGAGGATTGGTGCCGAGAGTGGGGAATTTTCCGCCGAAGGGCACGACCTCGGCGAGTGCCGATGTGCAATTCGTATAAGCATAGTAGCCACGCTCCGCGGCCTCCATGACGTAGCCCCCGCCCCAAAGGTAATGAAACGCATTGTCGACAGCAATCTGGGCGATTCCATACTGATCGGCCAGAGTGATGGCGCGGTCGATTGCCTGATAGGCGACCGATTGGCCGAGTTTTTTATGGGCGTCCCATCGTTCGCTTGCGGGGAAGCGCGAGGGCAACACTTCAATTTCCGCGCCGGGCAGACAACCGCCTGCGGCCGAACCAAACAGATGGTCAAGGTGCAGCGCCTTGAGCGCATGGTGAGTGCGGATGCCGTGGCGGGCGGCCTCGGCGGCGAGTTTGGCACCCTCAGTGGCTTCTTTGGCGGTGTAACCGCGGGCCTGATAGGCGCGGGTTACAAGCAAGTCGTGATCGTGGCGTGGAATGACAAGGAATTCGGACATGGAATGGAATGGGATGGGATGGGGTGGGGGTGGCGTGTTCGTATCAATGTAAAACGGAATATTGAGAACTCTGGATGAGAAGGGGTCACTGCAAGCTCGACTGGAATTCTTGGTGTGTGAGAAAGGCGCGGGCCTCGCCGACAAGGAAGAGCGATCCCGCGATCAGGATCGGCGAGTTGTGGGCGGTAGCGGCGGAGAAGGCCGCTTGAAAGTTTGAGAAGGTGGCGTGGGGTGGTGCGTTATCCGGGAGGCAGGCGGCAAGGTCGTCCGGTGGGACGGCGCGCAGATTGGCGACCGGGCAAAGGAGGATTCGTGCGGCGATGGGCGCGAGGATTTCGAGGATGCCGCGGATGTCTTTTGCGGCCACCGCGCCGAAGACGAGCGACGCGCATTCTCCGGGATACTCGGCTTTCCATGTCTCTTCTAACACCTTTGCGGATTGCGGGTTGTGCGCACCGTCGAGCACGACGCCGGGCCGGATTTTTTCGAAGCGTCCGGGCCATGAGACGTTGGCGAGTCCGTCGCGCACGTGGTCGGTGGTGAGAGGCAGGCCGGCGCGATGGAGGGCAGTCACGGCAAGCGCGGCGTTCCATTGTTGATGGATGCCCGCGAGAGCGATGGGGCTATTCGACCAGGGTTCACGGACAAACTCGAGTGGCGAGTGCGTGAGATGTGCTTCCGATTCTAGCACGGTCCGTACATTCGTTTCCTGGGGTGCGGAGACGATGGGTTTTCTGGGCACGAAAATCCCCGCTTTTTCCCTGGCGATCTCTGTGAGGGTGCTGCCGAGGAATTGCGTATGATCCAAGCCGATGGGCGTGATGACGCAAATTTGAGCAGGCACCGCGGTGGTGGCGTCGAATCTGCCACCCATGCCGGTTTCGAGCACGATGAGGTCGCAGTTTTGTTCACGGAACCAGCGCATGGCAAGTGCGAGGGAGATCTCGAAAAATGTCGGGTGGGTTTCGAGGTCTTGGCAAATGGTTTTCAATTCGGTGAGGAGGATGGCGCACGTGTTTTCTGGGATTTCCTGACCGGCCACCTTGATGCGTTCGCGGTAATCAATGAGGTGGGGCGAGGTGAACAAACCGCAGTGGCTTCCGCAGGCCAGGGCGATGCGATCGATCATGGCGCAGGTGCTGCCCTTGCCATTGGTGCCCGCCACATGGATCACCAGTGTGTCGGGTGCCGGGAAGGCGGAAAACGTGTTGAGGAGTTGGCGCGATGACTCGAGTCCGAGTTTGATTCCGAACATCTGAGTGGCAAATAGCCAGCGGATCGCTTCGCGGTAGTCCATCGTGATACAGCATCCAACGCGATGCGTTAGATCAAGGGCTGGGGACAATGATGGAAATTTTGGGCAAGGCGGGAGGAGTCAAGGGCGGTCGTTGCGACCAGATGGCATCCAAGAGTGATCTGCCGGTTTCTTTTTTAAAGCGAAATGACATGCCCGTGAAAAATGCGGCTGCGGCGAGGAGGATCCATACGATCACGATTTTTTTCCTGCTATTGGTCTTGACCGGCAAGGGCAAGGGCTGCGCCTTAGGCTGTTCTTCTTTCAAGGGTGGCAGCCGTTTTTCGGAGGGCTCGGGCACTGCTAGAATAGGCGATGCCTCATCCGGTTTTTCTTGGGAAAGAGCTTCTTGTTCTTCTTCAGTCAGCAAAAAATCAAAGGCGACATCGCCGAGTTGTAGGGACATTCCATGGTGCAAAGGCACGGCCTCATAGCGTTCGCCATTCAGTTTGATTCCATTTGTGGAGCCGAGGTCCCGGAGCTCATGACCGCCTTGCACCCGGCGCATTTCCGCGTGTTTCACGGAGACCGAGCCGCAATCCATCACGATATCATTTTCACTGCCGCGCCCGAGCGTGACCGAATGGCGGTCGAGCGGGAAGCGATACGGCTGGGCGTTTTTTTCGGGAACGGTGATGGTGACGCGTGGCATGGGGATGAAACGGGTGAGTGCAGCGCTTTCTAGCAATAATTTTGCACGGGTTGCACGCTATTTTTCCGGGCTTGTCGTGAACGCCTCCGCTGTCAATGCTGGTGACGGGTGAAACTTCATGTCCGAGCCACTCCCAATGCCCGCCGCAGTGAAGTCATCGGCTGGGAGGATGGCGCGCAGGCCGGTCGGATTCTTCGCGTGCGCATCGCCGCTCCGCCCGTCGAGGGAAAGGCCAACTCCGCGTTGACAGATTTTCTCGCCAAAACACTGGGCCTTCCGAAATCCATGGTTATCCTCGAAAAGGGCGGATCCTCGCGCTTCAAATCTTTTCAAATCCCCGACGGCACACCGCTGCCCTGAATGTTGGTGGATTCCCTTGGTGATTGTTATCAGGTCAATGACCATCGGTACATGCGGGGATTGAGATGCCGTCACCGGACCCTTCATGCCGGACCTCTCTATCAGGAAACCCGCCGGATCACGCGGGCATCATTGCCATTTTTCTTTGATGGCTCAAAGTGCCCGAGCGAGGTCTCTGACCAGCTTCGGCCCCTGATAGATAAACGAGGTGTAAATCTGGACCAATGACGCGCCCGCCTGGATTTTTTCACGGGCATCCTCGATGTGAGAGATGCCGCCCACTCCGATGATGGGAATGCGGCCGTCGAGATGGCTGGCGAAGGCTCGCAGCACTTCAGTGCTTTTTTGCATCAACGGTGATCCAGAGAGCCCTCCGGCTTCGCCAGCGCGGGGATGGCTGGCCACGGCGTCGCGGTCGAGCGTCGTGTTGGTGGCGATCAGGCCGTCCAAACCACCGTCAAGAAACACGCGCGAAAGGTCGCGGATATGCGCATCGTCCAGATCGGGGGCGACTTTGAACAACAGCGGAACCCGCTTCCCGTGGATCTCTGCAAGGGCATGCTGCTCCGCCTTGAGAATATCTAACAACCTTGCGCTGGCATCCGCGCCCTGTAAATCCCGCAGGCCCGGGGTGTTAGGGGATGAAAGATTCACGGCGATATAGTCGGCCACCGGATACGCCTTGCGCAGGCAGTCGAGGTAATCTGCCGCCGCGTTTTCGTTTGGGGTGTCTTTATTTTTGCCGATATTGATGCCGACAATGCCGCGGAAGGATTTGGATTTCCGGGCATTCGCCACTCCGACGTCGATGCCTGGATTGTTGAATCCCATGCGGTTGATGAGTGCCGCCTGAGGGATCAACCGGAAAACCCGCGGTTGCGGATTGCCTGCCTGCGGGCGTGGAGTGAAGGTGCCGATTTCCACACAACCAAATCCTAGGCGGCCGAGTGCGTCAATCGTGTCGCCCGCCTTATCCAAGCCTGCCGCGAGGCCGAGGCGGTTCGGGAATTTCAATCCCATGATTTCGATGGGCAGGGATGCGATGTGAGGGGGAAACAAGAGGCCGAGCACGGCGCATTTTTCCGCGCTTCTCAGGGCGGCCATGCTGAGGTGGTGGGCGGTTTCCGGTTTCAAACAAAACAAACCGCTGCGCAATAGGGGATACAGGGCGTCGAGCACGAAGCGATCGTGGAATAACTCCACGGGTTTGTCGAATCCGGGTTTACGACTGGCCGAGTTCGGCGGCCCTTCGGGTGGCGGCGGCGACCGCATCGATCAACGCGGTGCGGAAGCCGTGGCGTTCGAGTTCGGCAAGTCCGGCGAGGGTGGTGCCACCCGGCGAGCAGACCCGGTCTCTGAGGATCGCCGGGTTTTCGCCGGATTTGAGGACCATCGCGGCGGCTCCCCGGACGGTTTGGGCGGCCAATAACAGGGCGTCCGCCCGTGACAATCCGACAAGCTCACCTCCCTCTGCGAGCGCTTCAATCATCAGATAGACATAGGCCGGACCGCTGCCGGATAACCCGGTGATCGCGTTCATCAGGCGCTCCGGCACCTCGACCGCCAGGCCGACAGATTCTAACAACAACCGGGCGGTGCTGGCGTCCTCGCGAGTGGCGCGGGTCCCGAGGCAATAGCCGGCGGCGCCGCGACCGACTGCTGCGGGGGTGTTAGGCATGGCGCGGATGACCCGCATCGACTCTGCGGCTGCCGCCTCCAAGGTGGTCAGAGGAATGCCCGCTGCAATGGAAATGACCAGGAGGGCTTGACCGGCGCTGGCCAGCGCGAGATCACGCAGGGCCGCCGCGACCTCAATCGGTTTGGTGCACAAGAGGATCACCTCGCAACCCGCGACTGCGGCAGTGGCCGCCTCTGCGCGGGCACCGGTCGTATGGGTGAAATGATCGCGTGCCTCCTGTGAGGGATCGATGCCAATCACGTCGGTGGCCGCGACGACTCCTGAGTGGATCGCGCCCGCGACCCATGCCGTGCCCATTTTTCCGCAACCGATGACGCCGATTTTCATGGGGGATCAGTGTAGCGGTTCTGGATCGTGCCGGCCAGTGCCAATTTTTCAGTGTCAATTTTTCTGGAGATTGGAGTCAGCGAATGCCAAGGTTTCGCTATGAGCAATTTCAGGACGGCCGCCGTGCTCGCAATGGGGCTGGTAATCGCGAGTGGGCAGGCTGCGGAAACGGCGGCAGTGGCCTCGATCGCGCCATTGCCGGATGTGGAGGCCGCCATTCCCGGGCCGGTCAAAGCACTTGGGAAGCCCGCTATGATGGATTTTCCCGGGGGTATTCGCATGGCGGTGAGCGCGTCAAGCGAGGACGCGCAGGCATCTGTCAATCAAGGGTTGAATCATCTTCATGGCGGTTGGGAGTTCGAGGCCAGCCGGCATTTTGCCGCCGCCATGCGCGAGGATCCGGATTGTTTGCTCGCCCACTGGGGCATGGTCATGAGCCTCCTCAATCCATCGCCCGAAACCGGCCCGGCCCGCAATGCGGCCACCGATCGCATGCTCTATCTGGTCGATCAAGGAAAAGGCACAGAGCTTGAGCGCGGATATGCGTATGGGCTGATCAAATACATTGAGGAAGGTCCGGTCGGCGGTGCGATTGCCTTCCGAAAAGTCGCGGATAAATTTCCGAACGAACTGCAGGCTGGGGTGTTCGCGGCGCTTTTCAGCCGCGGTGGCTATGATCCATCGGGAGAGGCGACCCCCGATCAAAGAACGGCTGAAACAAACCTGCTCAATTTGATCAATCAACACCCGAAGAGCCCGGTCCCGCTCAATGCGCTGCTCTTCATCCGGGCCGAGCGGCAGGACCTCACTGACTCGCTCGTCCTCGCCCGCAAACTCTCCCAAATGGAACCGGATTACCCGCCCGTCCAGCATTTGTTAGGTCATTACGAATGGCGTTGTGGCCATCATGCGTCGGCGGTGGCTGCCTTTGGCCGCGCCGCATCGCTCTATCAGGTATGGATGAAGGACCAGCAGGCCAGTGTGGCCGATTGTCCGGAATGGCCGAAAGCCGAGTGCTACCGGATTGTGGCGATGGTTTCCAAAGGCGATGGTGAGGCCGCGTTAACGGCGGCGCGGCAGGTGGCGGGGACGCCGCTGCCGAAGGGTCGGCCCTCGTCGCCCGGCACCCGGTTCTTGCTCTGGGATGCAAAAACACTGTCCGCCCGCATCCTCATGCAACGCGGACTGCGCGGCAATTCCGCCGAAGCCGCGCGCTCGTTGCCCAAACCCGATGAGTTGAAATCCCTCCGCGATCATTCGCTCGCCTATTGGTGGATTGACGGTTTGCGTTTTGCCATTGAAGCCCAGCGACTCATCGAGGCGGGCCAGTTAGAAAAAGCGCGCGATGTGCTTGCCGTGCTCACTCAGCATGGCGAATCCATGGCGAACACCCAAGAGGCCGCCACGGCAAGTGGCGAACGCTCGTCATGGACCCGCGCGTTTCATGCGCTCGAAATCATTGCCAGTGACGAGCGCGGCCGCCTTGCCTTGGTCGGCCCAAAGGACAGACAAGGCTCTGCCTACAACTGGTTCAGCGCGGCTCTCGACCGCCAACAGCCTTCGCCCTTGTTGCTCCCACCCTTGATTCTCACCCCAATGGGCGTTCGCCTCGGTGATTACTACCTGATCAGTCAAAATCCCGCCGAGGCCATCGACGCCTATCAGCACGCCCTCACGGATTTCCCCAATGATCACGCCTCTCTCCTCGGCCTGAAACGCGCTTACGATGCCATCAAAAATCCCACTCAAGCCGAAGCCATCACCCAACAGATCGAGGCTCTCAAAGCCGAATGAAACGGCGCGCCTGATTCTTCGGCAGGAGCGAGGTGAAGCGATCTTCAATGAGCTTGGACATCTTGCCTCATGCCAGCGCGTCAACCGGACACGATGTGATCGGCGAGGTCTTCGAAAAATTCGCGGGACCACAGATCGAGTTCCCGGGGATCCTTGGACTGATCCGCATGCCTTCCAGCCAGTGCAGCACACCCGATAAAGCACCTTTCGTCGGTTGGTCCCGACAGAAGACGCTCGGGTGGCGCGACGACCCGGCGTGGCGGGTCAGGAAAATTTCAGCAGGTGTTCCACTTCGCGCAATCCTCGGGTCATGGGGAGTTTGAGACCGTTGCGAAGCAGGACGATGTGTTCGCCTTTGAACATCGGCTGAAGCTCGCGGATGTGGTCGAGGTTGACGATGGCGGAGCGGCTGATTCTCAGGAAATGATTGGGTTCCAACTGGCTTTCAAGCGCCGTGAGTGTCTCGCGAAGGATATGGTTCTCCTTGCCGCTGTGGACGACGACATATTTGCCGGCCGCTTCAATGGCGTCGATTTCGGAAACCTTGAGGATTACCATGCGCCCGCCGTCCTTCACGGTGAGTCGGGTAAGATGATTCGGGGCGTCCGATTTGCGGCCGATCAGATCTAGCAGTTCTTTCGTCGCCTCTCCGGCCCGGCGTGAGGCGAGTTGTTCCCTTGCGTGCGACACGGCATCCTTGAAGCGGCAGGCTTTGAAGGGCTTGAGCAAATAGTCGAGCGCATGCGCCTCGAAGGCCTGCAGCGCGTGTTGCTCGTAGGCCGTTGTAAAAATGACCACGGGCAACTGATCCGGAGGGATCGCCTTGATCACCTCGAAGCCGTCGATGCCCGGCATTTGCACATCGAGAAATAGGAGGTCGGGAGCATCGTTCAGCAATGCGGCGATGGCTGCGTTGCCGTCCGCGGCTTCGCCTGCAATCTCGACATCGGTCTCATTTTCCAGCAGCAAACGGATGCGTTGGCGGGCAAGCGGTTCGTCATCCACAATGAGGGTGCGGATTTTCATGGCGATGGAAACGCGGGACTTGCGGTGGGTTCGTCGTGGAAGGGAATGCGGATTTCCACCGAGCAACCGCCGGTTGCACGATTGCGGATTACGCATTCATGGGCGTCTCCGTAAAGCGCCCGGAGCCGGGCGCGGGTGTTGGCCAGCCCGATGCCTTCCGCCGGTTGGACTGTTAGACCGGCCCCATTGTCGGACACCTCGAGGAACAACCGGTCGCCCTCACGGCGGGCGGATAGCGTGACGGTGCCGGGCGTGGTGACGCGTTCAATGCCGTGGCGGATGGCGTTTTCAACGATCGGTTGCAGCAGCAGCGTGGGAACGCACGCGACGAGCGTGTTCACCGCGATGTCACGCACCACATGCAGCCTATTGCCAAAGCGCGCTTGCTCGATGTCGAGGTAGCGTTGCAAAAATTCCAGTTCTCGCAGCAGCGGGATTTCTTGTTCTCCGCTGGTGTCCAGCGAGAGGCGGAGAAGCTCGCTGAGATTGGCAATCATGTCGTCGGCCGCGTGCGGGTCGGTGTGGACCAAGGTGGCAATGCCGTTGAGCGAATTGAAAAGGAAATGGGGATTGAGCTGCATGCGCAGTGCGGAGAGCCGCGCTCGGGCGAGGGCTCCTTCTGCCGTGACCGCGCGCAATTCGCGGTCGCGTGCCCGCCGTGACGACGCCACAGTCTGGCAGAGGCTGAGCAGGATGCCGTAAATGAGCCAATCCACGAATACATGAGCAAAGGCCGGGCCGCCAGGGCGGGCAGGGTCGCCTGGTTGCCACCCCAGCGGCGATTCGCGAGGAGGACGTCCGGTTTTCTCAGGCGGAGGCATCTCAAGTGGAGGCATCTCGGGCGGAGGCATCTCAGGCGGAGGCATCTCTGGCGGAGGCATCTCGGGTGGAGGCCCACCGGATCTGGGGTGTGGGATGAAATGGCGCATCGCCATTTGGTTGCCTGCGATCACCAGAGCGCAGGCAA
>CAIYYV010000114.1 GCA_903930425.1 Akkermansiaceae bacterium
GGGAGAACGTGGGAGAACGTGGGAGAACGTGGGAGAACGTGGGAGAACGTGGGAGAACGTGGGAGAACGTGGGAGAACGTGGGAGAACGTGGGAGAACGTGGGAGATGCTCGATCTTGTTCACCGAGAGACGTTCAACCGCATGACAAGTGCTCGGCAACACGACCTTGGCAGACTGTCATATAGCACTGTTAAAGGACTTCCGGAAAAGGCTGTTCTTAAAAGACTTGCGGGATGTCGAAGGAATCGGCAAAAAAGTGCTGACGCAGATTACTCCGTTTTTACAATTCAAATTCCATCCAATTCCTTAACACAGAAACTCCATGACCGCTCCTCCAAAAATCACCGTGACTGGCTGTCTGTGTCAAATGGCGAGAAGGTATCTGTTAGCCATCGCCGTTCTGCTTTCGGTGCCGATGGTGCATGGTGTCACAAATGACATTGAGGCATTGAAGGCGGACATGAATTTCTTTACCGACGCGAGTTGCAGTCGTTTGAAGACTGGGGTCACGCAGGCGGGTCTGCAAGGCTTCAAAAGTGAGCTACTCAAGAGCGTGGCTAGCGGCATGCTGAGTGCCACTTATCATCGGGCTTACCGGGTGGCTGGTTACGAAGCCTATCCGTCTCCCAGCGAGCTGGGTCGGACCTTGAAGTTGGGCAATGGGTTCAGCCGCTATGAAAACATCACGGGCGTCTATCTGGAAGCCGGTGAGAACGTGGTGTTTATGGGAAAGGCCGGAGGCAAGTCACTTTCACTGTTGATTCCGGACTGGATGCGCAAGCCGCCCGAAAATACAGACCCTACCAAGGATCCGAAAGGCTGGGGCTTGCACAAGCAGGAGATCGCCCTCAAAGAAGGCGTGAATGTGATTCAAGTGGAGAAGGCCGGCAATGTGTATGTGAGTTATTTTGACGACCATGCCGAACAGGCACCCAAGGTGATGATTCACTTTCCGACGGGCAAGGTGAACGGCTATTTCGATGCCACAAAACAGAACAATGCGGATTGGGACCGGTTGTTAGACCAGGCGGTGAGTCCTATCATGGATGCCCGCGGAAAACATGTCCAGGTGGCCTATCCAGTGGAGTGGTTCAACATCTACACCCGCAGCAAGGGCGTGGAGCTGATCCGCAACTACGACGCAATGCTGAATCATCATTATTCGCTGATGGGCTTGGTGAAATACAAGAAGGTGCCCAAGAACCGCCTGTTGGCGCGTGTTAACTTCAACTACTACATGTTTCGCGATGGCGACGGGGTGGCTTACTTCGGAAACAAGGGCACCATGCGCATGGTCGCCGATCCGGCAGTCGTGATTACAGGCGACCCCTGTTGGGGTTTTTGTCACGAGGTCGGTCACGCGCTGCAAATGAGGCAGATCACTTGGGGTGGCATGACAGAGGTAAGCTGTAATCTTTTCTCGCTATATACCGGTGGACGCATGGGCAATCCGAGTCGTCTCAAGGAGCAAAATCAATACGCAACGGCCCGTAAAAAAATCATCGAGGCCGAAACCAAGAAGTCACTCCTGAATGACACCGACGTGTTCGATCGGTTGGTGCCATTTTGGCAGCTCCATCTTTATTTTACCCGCAATGGCAAACCGGACTTTTATGCGGATGTGATGGAGAAGATGCGCAATTGCCCGGATGCGGGGTCCGGAAACGATGCGATCCGCAATCAGTTTGAGTTCGTAAAATTCTCCTGTGATGTCGCCCAGTTGGACTTGACGGATTTTTTTGACAAATGGGGGTTTTTCTGGACGGGTGAAGTGACGGTCAATGATTACGGCAAGTATCACTACACGATCACGCAGCAGATGGTGGATGAAGCAAAGGCATCGATCGCGAACAAGAAATACAAGAAGCCCGGCCAAGATATCACGTTGACCGGGGAGTGATTTCTGTTAGATTGAGAAGTGATGCGGTGAGCTTTTGGGGTAAGAAACCCAGCAAGAGCCGGCGGTTGGCCTGCAGAGCGGCGAAATGGAAATGTCGACCTTGGCTGTTGTCAGGGAGTCATCTGGATGACGATGTGACATTGGATGTGTCCATTAAGTCGTTCGAATTTAGTCAGTTATGACCGACAAGCGCCCCTAATCATTACTAAATGACTCAAGATAGTATTTTTTCTATTGACGGATTGGACGGGATGGTTTTTTTGTCGGTGTTGCAGCGCTTCACGGCGCAACAGGCAACATTCACCTATTCAAATGATGACAATGATAACAATTATGAAAAACGCCTATCCACACACACGTCCTTCGGTGCCGCTCACAGTGGCAATCACGCTTTCACTGCTCACTGGTGGTCTGCTGCACGCGGGCAGTCCTGAGGCCAAAATCGACCCCGCTCCGGCGGAAAAGGGTCCCCCATTGCCCTTGCATCAAATCGAGGGGAACGGCGGGATTTTTTCCACGCTCTCGGCGTATTTGGTGAATCCCCCGCGGAATGGCGAGCCGATTGGGAGGCCGAGTCTGGGAGCGGCTTACGTGGATCTTGGTCACGGGCGCAGCCTTGAAGCCCTGACGCTAACGGAAACTCCGTGGGATCGGCTGGAGCTGGGTTATGGGTATAACCGGTTCAATTTGGGAGACCTGACTCAGGCCCTTCCTGTTATCAGTGATGAGGTGGTGCAACTCCATAACTTCAATGCACGTCTCGCGCTGCTGAAGGAGCGGGAATTTGATCAGAACTGGCTGCCCGCACTCACCTTCGGGGTCCACTACAAGGTCAACACTTCGGTCGATGACATCAACAGGGAACTCGGCGGTGCCTTATCGAATATCGGCATTGAAGACAACCAGGGTGTGGATTACACGCTTTATGCTACCATGCTGTTTAAGAATTTGCCGCGGCCCGTGCTGGTCAATGCCGGGGTTCGCGCCACCAAGTCCGCCCACCTCGGCTTGCTTGGATTTACAGATACATACAGCGCCCAGTTCGAAGGCAGTGTCGCGGGGTTGCTCGCCGACCGATTGATCTTGGCCACAGAATACCGTGCCAAGCCTAACGGTTACCGACCGATTCCCGGGTTGATTAAACCCGAGGACGATTGGTGGACGGTTGATTTGGCGTATGTGGTAAACAACAACTTCACTGTGGCGCTGGGTTACGGCCATTTCGGCGGGGTACTCAACCATGATGCCAATGCGGCCATCGGAATCACCTTGAAAAACGAATTCTAACAAACGCCGCGTGAGGTGGTGCTGCGCGGTGCGGGTCTGGTTTCTCCCGTTGCCGCGCGGTGCCTATCCTTGCTGCGCCTTTTCCATCCAATCCATCTGATTCACACCAACCATCATTCATCATGAGTATTTCATCCAATAGACTGGCGACTCTCGCCCTGCATGCCGGCCAGACTGCCGACCCGACGACCGGATCACGCGCGGTGCCGATCTATCAGACGACCTCCTATGTTTTCAAGAGCACAGAGCACGCCGCCAATCTTTTCGCCCTGAAGGAATTTGGCAACATTTACACTCGGTTGATGAATCCCACGAGCGATGTGTTCGAGCAGCGCGTGGCGGCGCTCGAAGGCGGCACTGGCGCGCTGGCGCTCGCATCGGGGCAGGCGGCGATCAGTCTGGCGCTGCTGGCTATCACTCGACCGGGCGACGAGATCGTGGCGGCGGACAATCTGTATGGCGGCAGTTATTCGCTGTTCCAATACACCTTTCCGAAACTTGGGCGCAAGGTGCGCTTCGTCAACTCGCGGGATCCCGACGCCTTTCGTCAGGCGATCACACCTTACACGCGGGCCATTTATGCTGAGACGATCGGCAATCCCAAACTCGACGTGCCTGACTTCGAAGCACTCGCGGCGATTGCCCACGAGGCTGGGATTCCGTTAGTTGTGGACAACACCGTGGGCGTCGGTCTCGTGAGACCGATCGATCACGGGGCGGACATCGTCGTGATTTCCGCCACCAAGTATATTGGCGGTCACGGCACGTCCATTGGCGGGGTGATCGTGGATAGTGGGAAGTTCGAGTGGAACAAGGGCAAGTTTCCGGAGTTCACCGAACCCGATCCGAGTTATCATGGGCTCGTGTATTGGGATGCTTTGAGCAACGTGCCGGGCGCTGGCAACATCGCTTTCATCATCAAAGTGCGGGTGCAACTGCTGCGTGATCTCGGCCCGGCCATCAGCCCGTTCAATTCGTTTCAATTTCTTCAAGGTCTCGAAACCCTGCCCTTGAGGATTGTCAAACACTCCGAGAACGCACTGGCGGTCGCTCGATTTCTCAAGACCCATCCCGCGGTGGCGTGGGTCAACTACCCGGGATTGGAAGACAGTCCGAACCATGCGCTTGCCGCGAAGTATTTGAAAAACGGCTTTGGTGGCATTGTCGGCTTTGGAATCAAGGGCGGGCTGGAAGAAGGAAAACACTTCATCAACAGCGTGAAACTTTTTTCCCATGTGGCAAACATCGGTGACGCGAAGAGTCTCGTTATTCACCCCGCATCCACCACTCACTCGCAACTCACTCCCGAAGAGCAAGAAGCCACCGGCGTTACCGTGGACTATGTGCGACTCGCTGTCGGTCTTGAGGACATTAACGATTTGTTAGATGATCTCAGACAGGCGCTTGATTCAGCAGTGGCGAATCACGAGTGATGCTGTAACGGGCCACCGCCGCCAAAATTCCAATCATTATGGGGCTTGGTTTGGTGGAGGTGGCTCAATTGCATTTTGCATATGGCTCATGTTCATGCATCGCAAGCGCGAGAGAATCAACCGCGCGCGGCCAGGACGGATGCTTCATAAGTCCGCAGGGTTTCCAGCCACTTCATACCCAATGGCACGTTGTGGCGGCGGCAATGCTCGTCCCAGACAAGTCCCCACGGCAACGACTTGATTTCCTCCATCATGGCGAGTCGTCCGGTAAAATCGCCGGCGCGCTCGATATCCCGCAATTTTTCGGCCGGTTCTAACAACGCGCAAAGCAGTGCTTTAAGGGTATTGCGCGCGCCAATGATCCAAGCGCCCACCCGGTTGATGCTGGCATCAAAGTAATCGAGACCGATGTGCGTGCGTCCGAGAAAATCGCCCCGGACGAGTTCCTGCATCAGCGCCTGGGTGGGATCATCTAGCAGCACCACATGGTCGCTGTCCCAGCGCACGCCGCGCGATACATGAAGCAATATCTCCGGCACGAATTGCAGCACCGAGGAGATCTTGTCAGCGAGGATTTCGGTGGGATGGAAATGACCGGCGTCCAAGGTGTAGAGCATTTGGTTTTTGACCGCGTAGCCGAAATAAAACTCATGCGATCCGGCCACAAAGGCTTCGGACCCGATTCCGAAGAGTTTGGATTCCACGGCATCGAGGTTGTGTTGGGGGTCTAACTTTTCCGAGAAGATTGCATTGAGAGAGGACTCGAGGCGTCTGCGCGGGCTCTTGCGATCCACGGGAAGATCTTTTGATCCGTCGGGAATCCA
>CAIYYV010000115.1 GCA_903930425.1 Akkermansiaceae bacterium
AGTGTTGTGCGATGACCTGCAAACTCAGACATGAATTGGCGGTCCATGCGTTTTTCATATTGGAGGATGAGTTTAGCGCGGCCTTCACGGTTGAGATAGACGCCACCATCATGGGGTTCGAAATGGTTTTCACTGAGTATTCTATGAGAAAAGAGGTCGAGCGTCAGCGCCTCTGCCAGGACGGGGCGGAACGACTCCATGAGATCGAGGGCGAGGGACCATCGGCCGTTTTCGGTGGTGTGGAGGAGGCCGAGGGCGGCATCGAGTCCATGGGCATGGAGAAAGGCATGGGTTTCCTGATAGATAAGAGTGGCAGTGAAAGAGAGAGCTGCATTGACAGGATTGAGCGGGGGACGGGTGGAGCGGCGCTCGAAAGGAAAAGCCGCCGGGAAAAGAGCGGCCCAGGCGAAGAAATAGCGAGCGGCGGCAAGTCCTTCATGACCGCGCAGCGAATCGATCGAGTCGGTGACGGAGGCAAGGCTCGCGCAACGATCCAAGGCATCAAGAGTCGCTGGGATAAAGGATGGCACTTCTTTTTCTTCGGCCCGGCGGTTGGACGCCACGCGTTGGACCACACGGCGCTGGTTGTAAATCTTGGCTGCGATGATTTCGCGGGCGATAGTGAGTGCGAAATCCGGATCTAATGTGCGTTGATAATGACGCAGCCGCGCCGCCCCGTGATCCGGGGCAGCGGGCTGGAATGAACCGAGAAACCGACCACACCCATCGATGAAACTGATAGGGATGTGACGCCGCATCATTTCCATCAGCGCGGGCGTGGTGGCGGAGACACCCTCTCCCATCACCATTCGTTCAAGGTCGCGGAGAGGAATGTCACGCCGGGTTTCTCGGTGAGGCTCGTCGTCACTTGGGGGGATCGCGATGACGAGCCGCTCGGATTCGAGAGAGATTTTGGAGCCGGGAAGTTGGATGCATGCGGTTGGCATGGGGGTGGGTGGAACGGGCCATCGGTGATCGGAGATGAGGATGGAGATGAGCATGGGTGAACGCGAGAGGCCGGATGTCCGGGGATGTCGGCACAAATGAATCGTCTGCGGCGCACTCTATAAGCGTCAGCGCGCATGGATCACGAAAAGCCTAACCATATATCGATATCGACGACGGTCGCAGACCGCCGCTGCACCGCAAAGCACGGCACCCATGGAGCTACATGACCATATGGATCAACGTGCCTGGGACTTCAAGATAAACGCGGCCGAGTTCGGGCTGGGCATCAGCGAGGATGATTCCTAACGGAACGATTGATTTGAGTTTTTTCCGAAGATCTGATAGAACCCGGCGGACATCCTGCTCTTCACTGAAGTGGGCGGCGGGTGGAGTGCCGGACTTGAGGCGTCCGTCATCAATGAGGCCTTCCCACTCACGGGCATGACCGGCCAGAGCGTCCAGAGCTTCGGCATAGCAGGGAATAGGCGCGCATTCGTGTCTGGCGCGGTTCGCGAGACAGATGAGCAAGTGCTGCTCGCGTTCGGTCAGTTTAACTTCGATCTGATTGAGTCGAAGGGCGGGCCGATGGAAAAACAGTTCGAGCCGGATCGCTTCGACAGCCCGCTGACGGATTTCGCTGCGGCAGGAGGCGACGAGATTGGAAAAAGTGCCGGCGGCCCGGCCTAACTCTCGCTGGAAAAGATTGCGGATCGGCACGAAAGGGACGTCCGCAAGTTCCACGAAAGCCTCGCAGGGTGGATATTCAGCGTTGCCTGAGCGATCGCGCAGTGCTGGACCGGGTTGACCGGGAAAGAAAAATCCTTGTAAGGCTTCGTAGGGTTCATTGACCAAGACGTGAGTCAGGCGGTCATCCTCGCGCCCGGCAAGTGTGAGGCAGGCATAGAGCAGCGCGCCCATGGTCTTACGGCCACCGGCGATGGAAGCAACAAGCCGGGTGTCCGGGTTGGCTGTGATGCCACGCACCTGCTCTAACAGGAAATCCGCAGCGGCTTGATTGTCGGCGCGATTGCGCAGATCGGTGAGCTCCATGCTATGGGCTGTGACGGGATCGGTGGTGGTGATCACCCGCAGGTCGTCCGGGGTAGTGCCGAAGCGAAGTTTTCCCTTGAGATCGTGACCTGCCACGGCGAGGGCGTCCCTCAGGGCGTCCCAAGCACAGCGATCGCCAAAGGCGACTTGAGGCGAAAAGAGATCGTCGGTGACTTTTTTCCGCCCGGCGAGCGTGGTGATACAGATCACCCGGTGGGGTATGATGGGTTCGTCTTCATGGGCGAGGGCCCAGACAGTTTCGGTCAAGACGGCCGGGGACATGCCGGTCACGGCGAGTAGAATGATTTCGGTGGTCGGATCGATGTCGGGCATGGGGAGAGATCGGTTATCAGTCATCAGTGATCAGTGGTCGGTCATATGATAATCAGATGGCCGGGATGAGCGAAGTTTCGGGACGTCCGGGGATATACGTGAAGTGTATTGTAGCGGCGCTCTGTGAGCGTCGATGGGGAGGGGTCGATTGGAAACAAACATTTCATGGGCCTCGACGCTCATAGAGCGCCGCTACAGGACATGAAACAGGCGGGGATCTCTTCGGCGATGTGGACTTGAACATTCATTTTTTTGCCCATGGCATGTAGGGCATTCGCCTGGTCGGACGATTTGGCGCGGAACAAACAAAGATGGCCTGTGGCATGGGAACCGCCCAAAGTGCGTGCACGATCCCGCCACGATGACAAGTGTTCCAGTGTGGAGACACGCTCCGTGCTGGTCTTGCATGAGATAATTGCAAGGTTGAGGTTTTTCCGGTCCACTGCGATCAGATCGGTTTCGCCATAGTCTTCTCCGGTTTTTTCTGGCTCAACACTCCAATGCAGATCCGCAAACCGGCTGCTGACGCGAGCCATCTCCGCCACGGCGAGTTCGAGCCACGCTCCGTCGAGGAGATTGGAAATGCGCTCGATGCTGGATCTTCTCGGCTCGGTCGCAAAGTAAGCACGACCGTCCGGTTCCACGCGCAATAATCCCGCTTGCGCAGCGGCATCCAGATAGTCGCTCGCCGCGTCACTACCCGCCGGCGGCAGCGGCGTTTGTAGAAACTGGCGCAAGGCTGCCGGACTATCAGTAATACGATTTTTATTTCTGGGCAACGAGTTACGAATGGCTCCGGTCCAAGCGGAGATGGCCTCATGATGTTGCATTCGCAGACCCCATGCCGTCCGGCCAAATTCTAACAACTGTTCGGTGAACGAGGCTTCGCGAAAATCCTTGCCCTGTGCCGCCATGACCATGGGCACGGTGAGCAAGGACGCGACGCTGTCGAACGCGGGCAACGAAGACGGCAAGGTTTTTCGGCCGACCTGAACAAACCGTTTGTTGACGGTATCACAATAGAGGATCGCGGTATCATGGAACTCGCTGGCTCCCAAATAGGCACCCAGCGACATCAGCTTGGTGCCACCGGTGATGTTGACGATGGCACCCGGGAAGACGGGCAGGAGTTGCTTGTGTGCTTGTCTGACCTCCTCCGGCAATGGGGATTGACTCTGCAGGGCATAGGTCTGGAACTCGGCCCGACTGCCGGCCTTGCGCGCGCCTTTTTCAAAATTCACGGCGATCTGTTTGAAGTGGGGATCATTGCTACAGATCTGGATGACCCGTTCCGGACGGAGCGCGAGCAAAGGCAGGAGGTTTTGCATTGTTTGCTCGCTGACAAGCTGAATAAGGGTGGGGCCGCACTTCATGGTCGTGGTGGTATTTTCGGCAATGGAATCCAAGCGGCAAGTTGCTGTCGAAGTGCCAGAAGTTTACATGGTGTTAGAAAGGACGCATCCGCAGCATGACTGAGCAGGCGCAGCACATCGATTCTGCTAAGTTCTGGACAGAGCCTTGAGGCAAAAAGAAAATTCTCTGTGAGGGATGCGCCGGAGATGCCGATATTGTCGGTGTTCACGGTGACGCGTAGACCAGCATCGAGGTAGTGCTTGAGCGGGTATTGGGGCCGTAGCGTGCCAGCAGCATCCGACTTCATCGGGTGAAAGCCTTTAATCTGAAAATTTGCATAAGGGCACATTTCCACACACACTCGACGGTCAGCAACCGAGCGCATCAGTTCAGGGGAATCGATGAGATGGAGCGCATGTCCCAGACGGCGGGCATTCAGATCGAAGACGGCGCGCCAGATGCCTTCAGCGTCGTCGTTTTCACCAGCATGAACGGTAAGAGCTAGACCACAGCGATGGATCGCTGTGAATTCATCCCGGAAATAATGGGCGCGTGTACTCATGTCCTCGTAGCCAGCAAGATCGACGCCCACGACCCGGCATTCTTGATCTCCGTTCCAGTGCTCTGCGGCCGAGACGGCGAGCGCCAGATGACGGGAAATGGTGGCACGGTAGTCACCGCTTTCTTTGCGCGTGGCGATGATGATGAGATTAACGTGACAGCCGGAATCCTCGTTCATGCAGCGGTCGAATGTGGTCTTGATGTCGTTGAGGACGGTCCAAGGCGAGCGGGTAGCAGAACCATAATTGGCGGGCGAACAACGGATCTCCGCATAGACGATATTCTGCTCCCGCATGTGCCGATATAACAGTTCGCATTGACGGCGCAGACAACCGGGATCTCCTAGCAGAGCGCTGCCGTTCGCATTGCCAAGAGCCATGTATTCTTTGAGTTGAATGGGGGCGTGTGGCTCAGGCCAGCGCGTGGGTTCGTCTGGTTCTGTGAGAGCGGGCAGCGATTCAGGCGTATCGGCTGCTTTCCTGACCTCATGTAATGTCTTGCCACAGGTGGCGAATCCGCCGAGGTGACAGTGAAGCTCGACCTTTGGCAGTGCGGCGATCCAAGACCTGTCGGCGACAGGATCAACCGGTTGTTCTAGCCATGCCAGATCGGCTGCGGACCATGTGGCAAGGGTGGGGAAGGGCAACCGATCCAAGTGTTCCCACACTCCGGCAATCCGATGGCTCCGCTCGACGACTTCATGCAGGCGTTCGCGGAACCGCTGGTCAGGAACCGTGACCCAGCGAACCGGTCCCTGCTCACGCTCGGTTTCCAACGGGTAATTCGCCGCCGCTTCATTGCAAAATTGCGGCCATCCAGACTCCGGCCCCAGTCGAATCCAATGAATGTTGCGGCCTGTAATAGATTCGGCGATTTCCGCCGTCGTTTGGGCGGGTCGCGGTTTGCCATCCGCAGTCTGATAGATGCTGTCCGCCAACACGTGAAACACCTCGGTCGCGCCAAGGACCGCTGCGGCCTTCTGCACTGCCGCGGACATCGTTTTGAATCCTCCGGATAAACAGACGTGAGCGTTTCCGGCGGGGGCTTTCCCGAGCATCCAGCGGTAGAGGATTTCCTCGAAACGAAAGTGATCGGTCTCCGATTTGAAATCCTTGAAGCCCGCCACACGGGTGATCGTCACGGTGACTTTTGGAGCCTGATCACGGAACCAATCGAGAATGAACTGAGTGTTGATCTCCTCGCTATCCGTTGTGAGAACATGGACGGATGCAAAACAGGTTTCCGGAAGCAAAAAGGCTTCCGGCACGATGGCCGGTGAGGTGCCAAGAGAAACGAGGAGGGTGGGCATGGGTGGAGCACTGCGTGTTGGCTAAAAGTTATCGGTTCTCAGGTAATCGTGGACGAAGCGCGACGTGCCGGGTGCTTGAACGATAGAATATGAGCGCCCTCATTCTCGCCATCCGACAGCACGCTGCCCCCAAGTCGTTCGGCATGTTTCCGCAGGGCGGCGAGGATGTGGGGCTTGAGGATGGCACGTCCGGTCCGACTGCCGTGGCCATGAATGATTTTCAGCGCTGGATGGCCGTGCCAAATACATTCGCTCACCGCCTTGTCGAGCTGTGCCAGCGCTTGCGAAACCGTCTCGCCGCGATGCGCGAGATCGATGACCAGCGGTTTCCTGGACCGGGCGCGCACAAGATCCGCATCGCACTTCGGGCAGGCGGCGGGTGGGTCACGGTGGGCTAGCGGAAAGCCGCATTCAGGGCAGCGGAGCATGGGGGTAAATACACAACTGCTAATATCTTTGACGAGCACCCTGCTGCTGCGCTGCGGGTGGCGTCTTCGTGAAGTCCCGGGACTGGAGGATAGGAGCGCTGTGTTTGCTTTTTGATGCGGCACCAAGCACACGCGCGTGAGGGGCTTCAAAGGCGGTAAAAATCAAATTGCCGTTTTGTTTGATCGGACGGAGATAGATGGCGCTGGTTTGACGGACGGGCATTGCGGAACCCAGCGCCGTCTCCTGAGCCGGCTTCTTGTTACCTCCTGCGCCGAATTCCTTGAGATCG